>JAZKZL010000086.1:0-5465 GCA_045612645.1 Oscillospiraceae bacterium | reverse complement strand
GCTGTGCTTTGTGTATATCTGTTCCTGTGTTTCCACGAACACCCTGCCTTTTTTCACTGTGACGAATCTGTTCCTGCAGGGATTGATCTTGCCGCTGCCTTTGAGTATTATCTCCTCTGCCATGGAAATGCGCAGGCTGCTTGGCTCTATGCCGCCGTCCATCAGTATCCTGCGGATGGCTCTGCTGCGTATCGGTTTCGGCTGAGTCGCAAGCTTCTCAGCAAGATAACCGCCCTCCGTTGCAGCTTCGGAAAGCGCTTCAGCCGCCATTGCTTCAAGGAAGTCACTGTCCTCTCGGAGATTTTTCTGCATACGGGCGGAGGTCTCAAGAAACGAGCCGTTTATCTTCAGCAGCTCGGGCAGTATGTTATGGCGAACCTTATTGCGGGTGTAATCATCGCAGAGATTTGTCTTATCCGTTACGAAATCAAGGGCATTGTCGGCGCAGTACCGCTCCACCTCGTCCCTGGTGCAGTAAATCAGCGGACGGATGATGTTCTCCCTCACGGGGGGAATGCCGCACAATCCTTTCAGACCTGTTCCTCTCAGCATATTCAGCAGCACTGTTTCGGCGCTGTCGTTTGCGTTGTGAGCAGTGGCGAGCTTTCTTCCCTCGGATACCCTTGCAAAGAAATCATAGCGCACCTTGCGGGCTGTCTCCTCAATGCTCTCGTGCTTTTGCTGTGCGGTGCGCACATCCGTTTCCAGCAGGAAAAGCTCCACGCCAAGCCTTGTGCAAAGCTCCTGACAAAAGCGCATATCACTGTCGGATTCCTCTCCGCGCAGTCCGTGATTCACATGGCAGGCATACAGTGTTATCCCCAGTTCTTCACGAAGTTTCCAAAGCGAATGCAGCAGCGATACGCTGTCTGCACCGCCCGAAAGCGCCACGACTACCTCATCACCCGTGGAAAGCATGGAATAGTCCACTATCGCTTTTCTGATATTATCAATAAATGTACTCATATATCTTCCATTAAGACGTAAGGACACGGAAAGCCGTGTCCTTCAACTTGTCGAAAAAAGTCTGTTTCAAGGCAAACGAGAAAGTACCAGATGCTAGGAACCCGCATAACGGCTAGGCTTTGTGCCTGCCGTTATGCGGAGTGACAACGCAGATGGTGCTTTATCGGTAGCCTTGAAGGACACGGAAAGCCGTGTCCTTGTTATAGTTAATTCTGTTCCGTGTACTGGATCGCCGCATTTGTAAAGCGTGTATACTGACCATCCCAGCCGAGGGGGACAGTACCCGGCTCACCGTGACGGTTCTTCGCCACAATGCATTCGCAGGAGTTCACATTCGGATCGGTCTTATCGTAATATGCGTTTCTGTAAAGGAACATTACGATATCCGCATCCTGCTCGATAGATCCCGAATCACGCAGGTCAGAAAGCATAGGACGCTTGTCGGGACGCTGCTCGGGGCCTCGTGCCAACTGCGAAAGGCAGATTATCGGAACATTCAGCTCCTTAGCCATTATCTTCAGATTTCGTGTGATATCGGAGATCTCCACAACTCGGTTGCCGCCGTAGTTTTTAGTGGAACTCATCAGCTGCAGATAGTCGATAACCACCAGTCCGAGATTCTTCATGCGGCGCAGCTTGGATTTGATTCCCGCCACGTTCACACCTGCGGTGTCGTCTATGTAGATATTCAGTCGGGAGAGGATATCCGCAGCCCTGCCGATATCCTTCCATTTCTCCTGAGGGATGTTTCCCGTGCGCATCTGATCGGAGCTTAACGAGGCCTCTGAGCTGAGCATTCTGCCTACGATCTGCTCCTTTGACATTTCCAGGCTGAACACGGCTATAGATTTATCCGTATGCTTCTTGCCGACGTTGGTTGCAATGTTCATCGCAAACGAGGTCTTACCCATACCGGGACGTGCCGCAAGAATGATAAGATCGGATTTGTTTAGTCCGTGAATACGCTTGTCAAGCTCGGTATACAGCGTGGAAAGACCCGTCATAGCGGGGCCGTTGCCCTCCTTCGCCGTGAGTGCAAGCTCGTTGAGCATATTTATTCTGTCAAGAACGATGCCGCTTATATGCGTCAGACCCTTTACCTCGTTGCCGCTGCGGATATCAAAGATTCGCTGCTCCGCAAAGACAACGAGGGTGTTTGCCTCCTCGCCGCCTGCGTTTGCGGTATCCATGATGTCCTTTGCCGCAAAGATGAGGCTGCGCGTCATGTATTTTTCGGAAACTATATCCGCATATTTTCCTACGGAAGATATGCTGGGCACCGCCGTAGTCAGCTTTGCAAGATATTCCTTCGCCTGCTCGGCGGTCTCGAAAACGCCCTGCTGCATGATCTTTTCAAGCACCGTGACGATATCGATACGCTCACCCGAAAGGAACATCTGCAGCATAACGGTATAGATATCCTTATGCAGCTGCACATGGAAATGCTCGGGCTGAAGAGTGGTGGCGATATCCGCCATAGATTCGCCGTCTATCAGTACGGCACCCAGTACAGATTGCTCCGCGTCCAGATTATAGGGCAGGTTTATGCCCGAGAGATCGTATTCAGCCATATCAGCCCTCTACAACGGAAACTGTGAACTTCGCAACAACGCCTGCGTAAAGTCTTGCCTCCGCAGAGAAATCGCCGAAGCCCTCTATCTTCATGGAGATATTGATCTTTTTCTTGTCAACATCGCAGCCGAGACTCTGCTTGATGGCAGCAGAAACTTCCTTAGCGGTAACAGTGCCGAAAAGTCTGCCGTTTGCGCCTGCCTTAGCCTTTACCTCGATCTTCTGATCGTTCAGCTTCTCTGCGATAGCCTTTGCGTTTGCTGTGTCAACGTCGATCTTGTGCTGCGCGTGATCCTTCTGACCCTGCAGCAGATTCAAGTTCTTTGCGTTAGCCTCCTGTGCAAGTCCCTTCTTGATGAGGCAGTTGATAGCATAGCCGTCCTTTACCTCGTGGATCTCGCCCTTCTTGCCTGTGCCTTTAACGTCCTGTAAAAGAATTACCTTCATTTTATTTGTCCTCCTCAGTGTTTAATTGTTTGATATATCCTGCGGACACGGAAAACCATGTTCCTGCGTTTTGTTCGGATCAAGCCTGCGAAAGGCTGTCGTAGTAAGCGTCGATGGCTTCGATCAGCTTCTGAACAGCCTCCGACGCGCTTATGCCGTACAGCTGCGCACCTGCCATGGTGGAATGACCGCCGCCGTCGTCCTTCTTGTTGCCGAGGCTCTCCATGATGACCTGAACATTGATCTTGCCGAGAGATCTTGCGCTGAAAGACCAGCCATGTTCCTCACCGTTAGTGATGGTGTATACCGTAATGGATGCATCCACACCGCTGATATACAGCATCTCATCCGCAGCCTGCGAACAGATTACACGGATATCGGGAAAATCTTCATCCACCAGCGCAATAGCAAAGCTGCGATGGATCTCGGCGGAGGAAACGATCTCCGCCTTTTTAGCCTTGCTTGCCATGGAGGTGGCAAACAGATTCTTTACGGAAACCGTATCGGCGCCCATCTTTTTCAGGAATGCCGCCGCTTCAAATGTGGAAACTCCCGCACGCATTACAAAATCCTTTGTATCCAGAGTGATACCTGCCAACAGAGCCTCAGCCTCAAGCGGGGATATCACCTGATTTACGCCGAAATACTGGATAAGCTCGGTAACCATCTCGGATGTGGAAGAAACATTCGGATCCTGCCACATGATTCCCGCGTTCTCGATAGCGCCCGTGCTGAGACGGTGATGATCTATCACAACAAGATGCTCGGAATCAGCCTTTTCATAAAGCTCGATATTATCCAGCTTTTTTATGATATGTGTATCTACGATTATCAGCAGCGAATTTGCCGTGAAGCTCTCATTTGCCTCGGCAGGACTTATAACGATAGGCTTTTCATTATCCTCAAAGCGCTCGATAAGCGGCTTTGAGGCGTTCATTTCCTTGTTTATGACCGCATAAGCGGAAATGCCCATCTTTCGTATCGCTGCCGCAAGACCGATCGCGGAGCCAACACTGTCGAAATCGCCGAAGCTGTGTCCCATTATGTACACAGTATCTGCGGTGCGCGCAACCATCTTG
This sequence comes from Oscillospiraceae bacterium, assembly GCA_045612645.1. Classification (GTDB taxonomy): domain Bacteria; phylum Bacillota; class Clostridia; order Oscillospirales; family Ruminococcaceae; genus CAG-115. The sequence continues at coordinate 1,401 of JAZKZL010000086.1, read as the reverse complement.
ATATCATCTGCCATGATTCGGGTCTTTACACGGCTGTAGCGCGCCGTACCCTGAGTGACCGCACCATAGAAATGGAAGCCCGACTCGGTCTTTATGGCAGCCTGATCGCCGCCCCTGCCCAGCGCCATGGAAAGCGCCTGTCGTGCATAGCCTTCACTCTCAGCAAGAGTATCGGCGGTTCTGCCGATGCCGATAGAAAGCGTTACATTGGTTCTGTCGGTGATCTTGATCTCCCTTGCCTTATCAAGCAGATTTACCTTATTGTGGATCATATCACGCACATAGCGCTCTTCAATGACCACCAGAAAGCGATCTGAGGTGAGCTTCTGCAGAACAGCATTCATTTCGCTGAAATATTCCTCCATCAGACGGTCGATCTGAATGGTAACGTATGCCTTTTCACTCTCCTTGCTGTCATTGAACAGCTCCTCGTAATTATCTACCATTACGAGCATGACCATTGGCTTTGACATACGGTATTCTTCCTGCAGTGCCTTATGCTCCGTAATATCCTTGAAGAACAGCATGGATATCTTATCCACGTTTTCAGGGATCTCCGCACTTTTCCTGTTTTCCTGCACCACCTCATCGGGAGTGAACTGCGGCATTCTTGCATATACACGGTATGTTCTGCCGTTAAATACTATCTCCCTGCCCTCGCCTATAAACATCTCCACCGGCTCGTCCGTAACCATATCAAGGGAGTTCTCCTCCTCGTCAGGCTCAAAAAAGCACTCACGGAAGCTCTCGTTGCTCCAGACGATAAGACGGTTGTCGTTCACCAGCGCAACAGGCAGAGGAAAGCTGCACAGCGCTACGCGGTTAGAGCTGTCGATAGTATCGTTAAGCTGCTCGAAATAGCAGTATTCATTCTTGCGTATCTGAATGAGCTTTCCCACTGCAAGACCCGAAACGATCAGCAGAACAGGGAGTGATGTCCAGAATATCAGCGGCTCATCCCTGAACAGGATGGTTGCCAGCACAAGCAGACAAACTATCAGCGCACCTACCGCAGCAAGCAGGATATTACTCTTATAAAAATTCTTCATAGCGTCCTCCGTTTATTCAATATGGGGGAACTGTTATACTTCCATGATGATGGGGAGTATCATAGGACTGCGCTTTGTCTTTGAATAGATATAATCGCTCAGAGCGTCACGCATAGCGGACTTTATGTTGCCCCACTCGCGGATATTGCGCTCCTGACAGTTGTTCATAACATTCTTCATAAGAGTCTTTGCCTCATCCATCAGCGCCTCGCTCTCACGGACGTATACAAATCCTCTGGATACGATATCGGGGCCTGCAAGAACTCTGCCTGTCTCACGCTCAATAGTGGCAACGATGACCATCATGCCGTCCTCTGCGAGATGCTTTCTGTCACGCAGAACAACAGAGCCT
>JAZKZL010000085.1:0-1179 GCA_045612645.1 Oscillospiraceae bacterium | reverse complement strand
GAATGCATTGTAATAAAACTCACTGTTAAGATAGCTTCGCAGCCAGCTGTTCTCCCATGTTCCGTCTGTGCCAAACTGCTCAACGAACAAGATATCAGCACTGATTGCGGTTACTATCTCACCGTTATTCTCGAAAACCAGCCATTTAATGGGATCCGCACCGTCGGAGAGATTGTCGTTCTGCTCCCATCTGCCGAAATAAAAGGTATCGCCCACACCATAACTATTTACCATATTCTCGCCATAAGCACGCACATCGGCGGATACAGATGCCGCCACATCATTCTCCGCTGTCAAATAAGCGAGAGCCAAAGACCGCATTTGATCAGCCTCGGGAACGCCTGCATAGGGTTCCAGAGCCGCTATCACCGCCTCGTATTCGCCATTATCCAGTGGTCTCTGCAGATCCATGCAAAGATAATGCACCACCACATCCTCATAGCCGTCTATATCCTCAAGATATCTCAACAGCTTATCGGCTGTGTAATAATCTCCTCGTTTATAGTAGTATTCAATGAGCGTTACATAATTATCGCCACGGAACCACTCAAAACCCACGACATTTTTTAAACTCGCAAGATGATACTGTGCGCTCTTATAATCGCCCTCATTCATATACTGCGACACTAGTTCCGCATGGCACTGCGGCTCCACATTCAGCACATTCTGACACATACATGCTGTATCCAGTAATTCAAGAGCCTCGGTGTAATTGCCCTTTTCAATCTCCTGCTCTGCCATTTCGCAGGTGATGGAGCAGTGGCGCTCGCGGGCATCGGAATAGTTGCCGAGTCCGCTGAATATCGCCCTTGCCATGCCGAGATCTCCGCTTTCATACAGCGCATCTGCCTGCTGATAACGTATCTCATTCAGCTTATCATCGGAATCGGAATAGCCGTCAAGATCTATAAAGATACTCTCCGCAGCCTCTGTATCGCCGTTCTGCATAAGCTCCACCGCCTGCCTGTATCTGCATTCGGATACCCACTTATCGCAATTGTTGTAATCACCGAGAGACTCAAACACCTCCACGGCTTCGTCATACCTGCCCATTTCCAGCATCGCCCTGCCGCCGAGGAACACAACTCGCAGATTCTGCTCCTCAGTAAGCTCACGCTGCTGAAGATCCACGCAGTGCCGCAGAGCCTCCGACGGATCGCCTTGGTTGATAAGGCTTTC
>JAZKZL010000084.1:0-1791 GCA_045612645.1 Oscillospiraceae bacterium | reverse complement strand
CTGCTGCCCATCCCCTCGCATACATGGGCAAACGTCAGCAAGGACGCTCCCGATTTTGATGTGAGGAGCACTGTCCCCTGCATAGGAACGATGGCAAAGGTAGCGGCGTTCAGAAAGGACACTGTTCGCACGCTGCACCCTACGCACTCCATTGCCATATTCGGAAAAAGAGCCGCAGAATACGCTGAGGGCGAGGAAAAATGCTCATCCCCCGCACCGATGGGCGGCTGCCTTTCAAGGCTTTACGAGGAAAACGGAAAGATTCTGCTTATAGGTGTCGGACATGACCGCAACACATATTTTCATGCGGTGGATGAAAGGCTTGATATCCCCAACAGGCTCAATCCAGAAACATTTGTTGCAAATATTACGGACAGCAGCGGCAGAACTGTAGAGTCGCCGCCGTTCCGCACCCACTACAGCAAGGGAATCAGCGGCTGCTGTTCGGATTTCTACCCGAACTACGCCCCCGCACTGGAATATGCAGGCGCAGTAAAGACCGCTCCCCTCGGCAATGCAACGGTGATATGCTGCGATGCGAGACGCTCCACGGATGTTATCAGTATGCTGTGGAAGCGCACGGATCACGACCTCTGCGCCCGTGTGGAGAAGATCCCCGAGGAATACTACAAGGACATATAAAAGCGACCCGAGAAAGCGTTATAACTTTCTCGGGTCTTTCGTTTATTATATTCTGATATGCAGCTGAGCGTCAAACTCGGGGATAGGCAGGCGGTATTCCTCGCGCAGCATGGGGCCGCAGGAGTTCGAGCCTACTCCAGCCATGCGCCAGTCTGCGCAGATAACGCTGCTGCCGCACTCCTGAAGCTCAAAGTTGTGGCGCTTTTCAGCAAGCTCCTCCTGAGTGTACACCGAAGCATTGAAGGAGAACGGCTCATTCGCTGTGAAGATAAGCTTTGCACTGCCGTCCGTCACCGACATATCGGTGCAGCCGTAGTGGGAGGAGTTCTCCTGCGGGCGGATGTAATCCTCGTGCATATCACGGATATCCGCAGCAAAGGCTCCCACATAGGTGGAGCGGTGCTTGTCGATGTAGCTTTCGTGGGGGCCGTAGCCGTAATACTCCACCTGAGAGAAATCTCTCGGCAGGAACAGGCGCACGCCGAATCTAGGCAGGAGAGTTATCTTATTGGATGTGGTGATGTGGCAGGATATATCAAGTCCGCTGCCGTCTATCCTGTAGGTGACATCCGCCACTGCAAAGGGCTGATGGATACTCCAGCCGAATGCCTGCTTTACATGAAGCTCTGCAGAGTTTTCGGCGATGCACACTTCGGTGGAATGCACCTTTGTGATATAATCATTCAGGTGCGCTCTGAACCAGTCCCAGCGAGGACTGTCGTTATCCGTGGGCGCACGGAAGAAGTTGAACTGCATGGGGCGCTCCAGAAGCTCTCTGCCGTTTTTCTTGATTGAATCAAACCAGCCGATGCGCTTATTAAAACTGTATACGGTATCGCCAACGGTGAATGTGACACGCATAGGCTCGTCAGCGCAGGATATTTCCGCGGAAATAACAGGCTGCTGCTCCTTTACCTCGCACAGCATAAGCTGATCGAAGCACACCTCTGCGCCCTTTTCATAGCCGAGAGAATCATCTGCCGCTGTGAAGATGAATCGGATGTATGTTGTGTGCGGGAACTCGCCTGCTGCCTCAGGAACATTGATATCCACACTGCCCCTCGGAGATATGCTGAAATCAAATATGCCCCTGCTGAGAACACCTGTTCTGTCGGTGATCTCCCAGCCGCCGCAGAGGAGCTTTCCCGC
>JAZKZL010000083.1:0-3637 GCA_045612645.1 Oscillospiraceae bacterium | reverse complement strand
ATGATGCTCTGACGATGAACAACTATCTCTATCTGCTCAGGGCGCACATCAAAAAGGCGTATCGCCTCGATAAACTCGAGACCTTTATTCATCAGCGTTGCGCTGTCGATAGTGATCTTTGCGCCCATTGACCAGTTGGGGTGCTTCAAAGCCTGTTCACGCGTGACATTCTCAAGATCGGAACGCTTTTTTCCAAAAAAAGGTCCTCCCGATGCGGTGAGGATTATCTTCTCCACAGGACTTTCGTGAGCGCCCATAAGGCACTGGAAGATAGCGGAATGCTCGCTATCGATAGGGAGCAATGTTACACCGTTTCTGCGTACGCTTTCCTTAACAAGTCCACCGCCTGCAACAAGCGTCTCCTTATTGGCAAGGGCAATATCATTACCAGCCTCCGCTGCGGCAAGCGTGGGGCGAAGTCCCACCATGCCCACTACAGCATTAACTACGATATCACAGGGCAGCTGAGCAAGCTCACACAAGCCATCAATGCCGCACAGGACTTTCACCTCTGTGTGTGCAAGGCGCTGTTTGATATCGGAATAGGAGCTCTCATTCGACACACAAACATATTCGGGTTTGAACTCATATACCTGCTGGACAAGCAGATCAACACTGCTGTTCACAGCCAAAGCCTTCACCTTTATATTATGCGCACGGCAGACGTCTAATGTCTGCGTTCCAATGGAGCCTGTAGAGCCAAGCAGAACGATCGATTTTACCATAACATATCCTTTTTAACAAAACCACCCATCCACAGAAGTGAATGGGCAGATGATCTCCCATGCAATATCTCGCACTGCTAAGTATCAGCAAATGCGGAGAAATTATGCAATAATGGGATTGAAATACTGACTTACGATGTACACGAAGGGGGCTACGAAAAGAACACTGTCGAAGCGATCAAGCACACCACCGTGACCGGGGAAAAGATTACCGAAATCCTTTACGCCGAACTCACGCTTTATAACGGAAGCGGAAAGATCTCCCAGAACGCCGAAAACAGAGGCGATCATGCCAACAATGATAACAACGGGATAATTGATCCTAATATCATCAAATACAAGGAAATCAAAAATGAGACCCGTGATCGTAACCACAACGCCGACAGTGATAATGCCACCGATAAAGCCCTCGACAGTTTTCTTAGGGCTGATATTTGGGCAAAGCTTGTGCTTTCCGAGGAATGTGCCTACGAAATACGCTCCCGAATCACCAAACCATGCACAGAACAGCACATAGAGTATCAGGAATACGCCGAGGCCGCGGTTTGTGGGATCGCCTGAGTATCTGAACAAAAGCACACAGCAAAGCGCTGCGGGAATGATGACCGCGGCACTGCCGCACATGGCAAGATGCTCAAACTTGATACGCTTGTGCTTTGTGAGCATAACGCCGAAAAGCGCCATAACAAATACGCCAAGAGCAATCGGCATAAGCCATATCAGCTTGAACATGATGACAAACGGAACAGCGGCGGAAGCAACAAGACAAAGCGTTGTCAGCAATTTGAACTGTCTGCAGTTTACAGAGCCGATAAGCTCCCAAACGGCAGTGACGCTGAAAAACGATGCGACAACAGTCCACACCCATATATTATCGATAATTATAAAGCTGACGCCTACAAGTATTGCTATAAAAGCCGTCACTATTCTTTTTGCCATGATCGGTCCTCTCTTCCTTAAACTCCGCCAAATCTGCGGTTTCTGCCGGCAAAAACCTCAACAGCGTGTTCAAGGTCTTTTTTTGTAAAATCAGGCCACAGCACATCCATGAATATAAATTCAGCATAGGCTGCCTGCCAGATCAAAAAATTTGAAAGTCGTTCCTCTCCGCTGGGGCGAATAACCATATCCAACGGGGGCATTTCAGAAGTATACAGGTGCTGCTCGATAAGCTCCTCCGTGATATCTTCCGATGCGAGCTTTCCTTCCCGAACAAGTGATGTCAGCTCCTGCACTGCCTTAACGATCTCAGCTCTGCCGCCGTAATTGAGCGCGATTGCAGTAATAAAGCCATCATTATTGCGGGATTCATTCTGGATATCGATAAGCTCAGCCTGAATATCCTCAGCAAAACGGCTTATATCACCGATAATGATGATGCGGATATTTTCTTTGGCTGCGGCACGGATATCCCTGATATACTGCCGAAGCAGATTCATGATGCCGTTAACTTCATCTGTGGGACGCTTCCAGTTTTCAGTGGAGAAAGCATAGAATGTCGCACATTTGATACCAAGCTCACGACACCAGTTGATCGTCTTTTTGAATACAGCAGCACCCTGCTTATGGCCCATGTTTCGCGGCAGACCACGCTTTTTCGCCCACCTGCCGTTACCATCCATAATAATGCCGACGTGCTGCGGAATGATCCTGTCCTCCATCAGATGGACATGATCTCCTTCTCCTTAGCTGCGCCAACCTTATCGATCTCCTCGATGAACTTGTCGGTCAGCTTCTGGATGTTCTTCTCGCCGTCCTTCTGATCGTCCTCTGTGATCTCGTTAGCCTTCTTCTTAGCCTTCAGCTTATCGAGAGCATCACGGCGAACATTACGGACAGCAACCTTACCATCCTCGCAGTTCTTGCTTACGAGCTTGCCGAGTTCCTTTCTGCGCTCCTCAGTCAGCTGGGGGAATACGATACGCAGGCAGCGGCCGTCATTTGTGGGGTTGATACCGAGATCGCTTGCCTGAATAGCCTTCTCGATGCTCTTCAGAGAGGATGCGTCATAAGGAGTTACAACAAGGATACGAGCCTCAGCAACTGAGATGGATGCCATCTGGTTTACGGGTGTATCGGTGCCGTAATACTCAACAGTGAGCCTGTCAAGAACACGGGGATCTGCTCTTCCTGCACGGATGGTGTTAAGCTCGTTTTCAAGGGCTGTGATGCACTTGCCCATTCTTTCCTTGGTGTTATCTAAGAGTTCTTTCATAAGTAGCTCCATTCTGCCGCATTGCGGCGTAAAATATATTAGTTCTTATGCTTGGTTACAAGTGTGCCGACGGGTTCGCCCATTACTGCATCCAGAATATTATCGGGACGGTTGAGATCGAACACGATGATCGGAATATTATTTTCTGTGCAGATAGCAGCAGCAGCGCTATCCATTACCTGCAGCTTCTTAACAAGGATATCATGATGTGTGATAACGTCATACTTCACTGCATCGGGGAACTTCTTGGGATCCTTATCATAGATACCATCTACCATAGTTGCCTTCAGCAGCATATCCACACCCAGCTCTGCGGCACGAAGTGCAGCAGCACTGTCTGTGGAGAAGAAGGGGTTACCCGTGCCGCAGCCAAAGATCACAACTCTGCCCTTTTCAAGGTGGCGGATAGCCTTGCCGAGGATAAACGGCTCTGCTACCTGCTGCATTGTGATAGCAGTCTGAACACGGACAACACAGCCGAGGCTTTCAAGAATATCAGCAACTGCGAGAGCGTTCATAGCAGTTGCAAGCATTCCGATGTGATCTGCTCTTGCTCTGTCCATGCTGGGGCTGCTTCTGCCACGCCAGAAGTTACCGCCGCCGACTACGATACCGATCTCGCAGCCTGCGTCCACGCACTTCTTGATGCTTGCACAGATATTTTCAATGGTGGGAATATCAAGACCTATCTTGTTGT
>JAZKZL010000082.1:0-5338 GCA_045612645.1 Oscillospiraceae bacterium | reverse complement strand
AGCACGCCGTTGTTCTGCATAAGCCACAGCTTGCCGTCAATATCATAAAGATCGAAGATACTGCCCGGCCCCTTTGCAAAGTTTGAGAGCTTTTTGAAACCGCCATCTTTCCAGTAGTACAGGCTGCTGCCTGCACTTATGAAATATGCGGAGGGATCATCGCTATCCTGCACCATACGCAGCACTACGCCCTCGCTGAGACCTTCATCAAAGCCGTGGTTCGTGACTTCGCCGTCATTTATGCGGTAGATTCCGCCGCCGTCGCTGCCTGCGAGCAGGGTTCCGTCGCTGCATTCCAGCAGGCTCAATACAGATGAGATAGTCATGCCATCTTCGGCGCCATAGAATGCTGATACCGAATCATCCTTGATGATCGCAACACCGTTTTGTGTTCCTGCGGCAACAGAGCCATCTGAAAGCAGGAGCAGCGTTCTTCCACGTGTGCTGTTCAGACCGTTGTCTGCATTATATTCAAGAATATTTCCGTCAACGGGATCGTAGCAGATAACAGGGGAATCGGCATACATTGCTATCCACACTCTGCCGCTGTTGTCTGATATGAGATGGCGTATGCGAACTCCGTTAAGCTTTTCTGCGATCTCCGTGTCTATGGGATTCCAGCTGCTGTCAAATACGGCAAGGCCATCGTCAAGAGCTATGTAGAACATATCGCCGCATTTTGTGATAGCGTTGATCGTTGTATCGCTCAGCCCAGAATAGTCGTTGGTGTGATCAAAGCAGCCTTTGGTATACTTGATAACGCCATAGCCTGAGGAGGCGAGCCAGTAGTTGCCCTCATAATCCTTTATGCAGTGGTTTACGGAAACGGCGTTTTCGTCTGCACCGAATTCCGTGAAGCCGTTTGCAGAAATGATTCCGAAGCCCGTGAGTCCGCAGACGAGGATATCTCCTGTATCGGTGACGACAATAGCATTGTGAGTGGTAACACCGCCTGTTTCGTATACCGTGATATCAAAGCTTTCAGAGGAAAGCACACTCGACGGAAACGCGATCCTTGCAACCTGTGTCTGTGTACCCACACATATATTGCCCAGAGCATCGTTTGCCACAGAGTAAAAGCCCGAATCCAGCCCCAGTGCATCGGGGGAGATAGTTGCAAGAGTATTACCGTCCGTATTAAGCACTACGCCGTAATCTGTATCGGTAGTTGCCCAGAGTCTGTCGTATCCATCGCAGGCGAGTGTGTAGAATGTATTGCCTGAAATATCAGAGTTTTCAAACGGTGTCAGCTTGCCGTCCTTTATCGTGCCTATGCCTGAATTTGAGGCGGCGTACATAGTTCCGTCAGAGCTTTCCGCAAAATCACGGATGCAAAGGAAACTGTTTTCAGCTGTGCATTCTATCTTTGTGAACACATCATTCTCCAGTACGAATACACCTGCGTCATTGGTGCCTATCCAGAGCCTGCCGTCCACACTTTCATATAACGAGCGTATCGATGAAGATGCAATGCCATTTTCTTCAAGGCTGTAGTTGCGGAAGTTGCTGCCGTCATAGCGTATCAGTCCGCCATAGCTGCCGATCCAGATATATCCGTCTGATGTCTGTGTAATGACGTTTGCTTCACCCGTGGGCAGACCGTTTTGTTCGTTATACACCGTGACTACCATATGCTCGTCATTTGTGTTTTCTGCGGCGGCAGGGAAGCAGAGAACAGAAAGGCACATCAGTACTGCGGTCAGCAGTGAGACAGCCTTACGATGCTTTGTCATATAATTTTCTCCTTTGTGCAGATGCTGCTATATACTATATGTCAGATGTTTGTGAATCTTATTACATTATTCCATATTGATTGTATCATAAAATTGTGCTATTTTCAATGGTAATAATATATAAATCCTTTTGTGATTACTGCTACAGATACGAGACATCGCGCCGTTCGTTAACAAAGAAAACGCCCTGAAGCTGACAGTTTCAGGACGCTTTGGGTTATTTTTTCCAGACGGATGGTTTGAACAGCAGCAGCATGGGGAAAAGCTCCAGCCTGCCTGCCAGCATGTCGAATATCAGCACAAGTTTTGAAAAATCTGTGAAGAAACCGAAGTTGCAGGTGGGTCCAACCAGATTGAGTCCGGGTCCGATATTGTTGAGTGTGGCTGTCACCGCAGTGACATTTGTGGTGAAATCATATTCGTTGAAAGAAATAAGAATTACCGATGCGGCGAACACCATCACATAGCTTACCATATATACGTTTACGGAACGAATGGTATCATGCTCCACTGTATGGGAATCTATTCTGATCTTTTTTACCATGTGCGGATGCACCAGCAGCTCCAGTTCCTTTGAAAGACTCTTGAACAATATCAGGAATCGTGATATCTTGATGCCGCCGCCTGTGCTGCCTGCACAGGCACCGATGAACATTATCAGCACCAGCACTGTTTTGGAGAGTTCGGGCCACTGATCGAAATCTACCGTAGAAAAGCCTGTGGTGGAAATGATCGATGATACCGTGAAGGAGGCGTTAAGTATAGCGTCCCATACGGATCTGAACATATAGCTTATATCTATCGTGATGATCGTTATAGCAGATGCGACCACGATAAAGAACGTTTTGACCTCTGTGGTAAAGGCGTCTCTGAACTTGCCGAGAAGTATGAGATAATAGCAGCTGAAGTTCACGGAGAACAGCAGCATGAATGCCGTAACCACTATCTGAATATACGGAGAATAGCTGCCCATGCTTGAATTCAGAAATCCGAATCCACCTGTGCCTGCTGTGGAGAAAGAGGTGTTCAGCGCCTCAAAAATGCTCATGCCGCCGAAAAGCAACATAATGAACATTACCAGTGTCATCACAAAATAGATGGAATAGAGGATGAATGCGGTGGTCTTTACACGGGGAACGATCTTGCTGACATTGGGACCTGTGCTTTCCGCTTTCATCATAGTCATGTTCTGACCGCCTGAAAGGGGCAGGAATGCCATGACGAACACCAGCACACCCATGCCGCCGACCCAGTGCATAAAGCTGCGCCACATAAGCATTGATTTGGGAAGTGCCTCCACATCTGAAAGGATGCTTGCTCCTGTTGTGGTGAAGCCTGAGACCGCCTCAAAAAGAGCATCCACAAAGTTGGGTATCGTTCCCGAAAGGAAGAAAGGCATTGCGCCGAATATACTCAGCACTATCCAGCTCAGGGCAACGATGACGAAACCATCTCGGGTGTACAGAGTGGTGTTGGCGGGCTTTTTTAGCTTCATAAGGAAACCTGCCAGCGCACATATAAGTGCAGTTCCGAGAAAATACCACAATGCGCTTTCGCCGTAGACCACGGCAGTTGCAGTGGGAACTGTCATGAACAGTCCCTCAAATATCAGTATCCATCCGAGGATATATATTATCATTTTGTAGTTCATAAATACCTCTGATGTTATTTCATGATATCGGTTATATCGTTTATCTCGGTGCGGTCTGTTACTATTACCACCGAGTCTCCGTGCATGAGTTCGTCATGACCGCGGGGTACGATGACCTGCTTGCCGCGAAGTATTGCGGCGATAAGCACTCTGCCGTTGAATTTCAGCTCTGCAAGCGGCTTTCCTGCAATGGGGGAGCCTTCCTTGATGTTGAATTCGGCTGCTACTATCTTTCCCTTTACGATGTTGTAGAGAGTTTCCATGTTGCTGCCGATAGTGTTGTTCATTGCACGGACATAGCGCACGATGATCTCGGCAGTGATGTTTTTGGGATAAATGATGGAATCAAGATCAAGATGCTTTATAACATCATCAAAATCGATACGGTTTATCTTGGTTACGATCTTTCCGTTGCTGGTGCGCTTGGCGAATATGGATAGAAAGATATTCTCCTCATCCAGATTGGTGAGTGCCACGAATGCTCCCGCTCTTTCAAGACCCTCTTCCATGAGCAATGCCTGCTCAGCGGCGTCTCCGTTTATAATGGTAACATCCTCAAGCTCTGCGCAAAGCTCATCGCAGCGTCTGGGGTTCTTTTCAATGATCTTGACATCGATATTGCCTGAACGCTTCAGTGTCTTGCAAAGATAGTATGCCAGCTCGCCGCCGCCTACTATCATAACGTCCTTTACGGAGTTCAGCTTGTAGTCTATCTTTCTGAAAAAGTCATTTGCATTTTTAGGTGTAGCAATGAAAGAGATGACGTCTTTTTCCTCAAATACCAGATCGCCGTTTGCGATAAGCGCTTCGTTCTCGCGCTCTACCGTGCATATCAGAACATCGCAGCGGAGCTTTCCTGCCAGTTCCTTTACAGCGCATCCCACAAGAGGGCTTCCCTCAGGCAGACGGAACTTCATCATCTCTACTCTGCCTCTTGCAAAGGTATCTATCTTCATGGCAGAAGGGAAACGCAGTACACGAGCGATCTCTGCTGCCGCCGCGTGTTCTGGGTTGATGACCATCGCAAGACCCAGTTCATCCTTCAGATAAGGCGCTTCGCTGCTGTACTGAGGGCTGCGCACACGGGCGATGGTCTGGCAGTCACCCGCTTTTTTGGCTATAAGGCAGCAAAGGAGATTCAGCTCATCGGAGCCTGTAACCGCAATGAGCAGATCTGCGCGATCAATGTGAGCTTCTTTCAGCGTCAGGTGTGTCGCTCCGTTTCCTACGACTCCCATTACATCGTATCTTGATGCTACCGCGTTGACACGCTCGCTTTCGGTGTCAACGACTGTTATGTTATTGCCTTCTTCATTAAGCTGTTCCGCAAGGGTCTCGCCGACCTTGCCGCAGCCTACTATGATTATATTCATTTGTTTTTCCTTTCGGTTCTCTATATCTATATTGCAGATATAATTATACACCTTTCAAAGGGGGTTGTCAACCAATGTGATATTCTCTTGCCACACATGAAAGCAGTGGCTATATCAGGCGGATCATGCGGAATTATGCTTGATTTTATTGTGGATATATGATATACTGTTAAAGGTTATAATGGCGTAGTTATCAGCTTGATAATGTCTGTTACTGCAAGAGAAAAGCGTCTTAATCAAGAGTATTTTTTGGAGGTATTAAATATGTTTTGTCCCAATTGTGGGAAGGAAATTCCCGATATTGCAAAGTTCTGCCCTATCTGTGGCACGAATTTTGCTGCAAATATCGAACAGAGCGCTCCTGTTCCTCAGCCTGAAGATACGCCCTCAATGATATCTGAGCCTGCAGCTGCGCCGCAGCCCGAGCAGGTTGCTGTACAGCCGGAGCCTGTTCCTGCCGCACAGCCTGAGGCAGTGCAGCAGATACAGTATCAGGCGGCACCTCAGCTTGAGGCGGTGCCACAGTATGTTGCTCCTGCGCAGACCGAGATCAGGAAGAGATCCAATGTGAAGCTTATCGG
>JAZKZL010000081.1:0-6984 GCA_045612645.1 Oscillospiraceae bacterium | reverse complement strand
ATCTCTTTTGCACAGGAGATTATAAAAACTCCAGAAATTGCAGTAGCTACAACCGCTCATAAGGCTGAAATCGTATACGGTGATTTCTGTATCGGAGTAAACGGCGAGGGCTTCTCAATGCAGTTCGATAAGCGTGAGGGCGGCGTAAGCTCGCTGGTCTACAACGGAGTTGAGTACATCACAAGAGCACCTAAGGTAAGCTTTTTCAGAGCGCACACTGATAACGATACAGGTGCAGGCTACCCCTATGAAAGTGCACAGTGGCAGATCGCAGGAAAATGTGCAAAGCTCCTTGGCTACGACACAAAGGAAAGCTCCGACAGCCTTGATGTAACATTCAGATTCCTTGCACCTACTGTTCCGTCCTTTGAATACAAGGTCACATACACCGCATATTTTGACGGCAGACTCGGTGTTAAGGCTGAATATCCAGGTGTAAAGGGACTTGCCGATATTCCTGTATTCGCAATAGACTTCAAGCTGAAGAAGCAGTACGATAAGTTCACATTCTACGGAATGGGACCTGACGAGAACTACATCGACAGAGCGAACGGTGCAAGACTCGGCGTGTATACATCTACCGCACAGGATAACTTCACAAAGTATCTGAATCCGCAGGAGTGCGGCAACAGAACAGGCGTGAGATATGTCAATGCATACGAAGAAAACGGTGCAGGTCTTAACTTCACAGCAACAGAAAATCCCTTTGAGATGAGCGTTCTTCCCTACAACGCATACGAGCTTGATAACGCAAGCCACCGTGAGGAATTACCCGAGCCGTCTTACACCTGGGTACGCATTGCGGCAAAGCAAATGGGCGTCGGCGGCGATGACAGCTGGGGCGCACCTGTACATCAGGAATTTAAGATATCCGCAGAGGAAGCGATCACACTTGAATTTACAATAAACTCTCTTTGATCATGAAAGGAGCAAACGCTATGAACATTCAGGAATTATTAAACGCTATCGAAAATGATGAGTATCTCAATATATTTATGAATATCTACGGAAGCAGTACAACGGAGCTTGATTATCAGAAGCAGCGTTATATCAAGGCTGTTGAGCAGTTTTCTGCAATGTATCCCGAAAGAGATGATATCCGTATCTTCTCCGCTCCCGGCAGAACAGAGATCGGCGGAAATCATACCGACCATCAGTGCGGCTGTGTTCTTGCTGCGGCTGTGAACCTTGATGTTATTGCAGTAGCTGCTTTCCATCAGGACGGCGTTATCCGTGTGAATTCCGAGGGTTACAAGCCTTTTGAGGTGTCGTTGAGTGATGTGTCTGCCGATGGCAAGAAAGGCACAGCGGCAATTGTAAGCGGTATTGCGGCAAAGTTTATGGATAATGGTGCAGAGATAGGCGGTTTTGATCTGTACTGCACATCCGATGTACTCTGCGGAAGCGGAATTTCTTCTTCAGCCGCATTTGAAACGCTTATAGGCACTATCATTGATACCTGCTATAACGACGGCAAGGCAGGTGCGGTGGAGATCGCAAAGATCGGACAGTACGCTGAGAATGTTTACTTTGGCAAGAACAGCGGTCTGATGGATCAGATGGTATCCTCTGTTGGCGGACTGGTGTTCATCGACTTCTATGATACAGAAAATCCCGATATCGACAGCTTCACCTTCGATTTTGAGAAATACGGCTATTGCCTGTGCATTACAGACACCAGAAGCAGCCACGCAGACCTCACAGAGGACTACGCCGCTATCCGCAGGGAGATGGAGAGCGTTGCGGTGCATTTCGGCAAGCCCTGCTTAAGACAGGTGAGCGAGGTGGCATTCTTCGATGCAGTTCCGAAGCTCCGTGAGACCTGCTCTGACAGAGCAATAATCCGTGCGGCACATTTCTTTGAGGAAAACAACCGTGCAAAGGATGAGGCGGCTGCATTAAAGCACAACGATATTGAGTATTTCTTAAAGCTTGTAAGAAAATCGGGACACTCCTCCGCTACATTGCTGCAGAATCAGTTCTCTTGCTCCGATGAAACAAAGCAGGCTATTCCGCTTGCAATTATGATGAGCAGAAAGTTCCTCTTTGACAAGGGTGCGGTGAGAGTTCACGGCGGCGGATTTGCGGGTACTATTCAGGCATTCGTTCCTGTTGAGCTTGCAGACCGCTACATTGCCGAAATGAATATAGTATTCGGAGAGAACGCTTGCAGAAAGCTCAGAATACGCCCTGTCGGCGGCATTGAGATAACAAAGGAGAATTGATATGAGCATTCTCGTTTTAGGCGGTGCGGGCTATATCGGCTCGCATACCGCACTGGAGCTTGTAAAGGCAGGTAACGATGTTGTTATTGCCGACAGCCTTGTTACGGGATACAGAAGTGCTGTTCCCGAAAAGGCAAGATTTTATCAGGGCGACCTCCGTGATCTCGATTTTCTCGACAAGCTCTTTCAGCAGGAGAAGATAGACGCTGTGATTCACTTTGCGGCTTACTCCCTTGTAGGTGAAAGCGTAACAGATCCGTTGAAATATTACGATAATAACCTTTACGGTACTAAGGTGCTGCTTGAAGCGATGGTGAAGAATAAGGTGGATAAGATAGTCTTTTCTTCAACTGCCGCTACATACGGCGAGCCTGAGAACATTCCTATCCTCGAAAGCGACCGAACCTGTCCCACAAATCCCTACGGTGAAACAAAGCTTGCTATGGAGAAGATGTTCAAGTGGACAGCCGAGGCTCACGGTCTGCGTTATGTTTCTCTGCGCTACTTCAACGCCTGCGGTGCGGACGAAAACGGAAATATCGGTGAAGCTCACAATCCCGAAAGTCACCTTATTCCGCTTATACTGCAAGTTCCGAACGGCAAGCGTGAAACGATCTCCATTTATGGAACGGATTACGACACTCCCGACGGCACCTGTATCCGTGACTATATCCACGTTACCGACCTTGCACAGGCTCACATTCTTGCAGTTCAGTACCTCAACAATGGCGGTAAGAGCGATATCTTCAATCTCGGCAACGGTGTGGGATACTCCGTCCGTGAGGTGATCGAGACAGCCAGAAAGGTCACTGGTCATCCTATCCCTGCGACCGAAACTCCGAGGAGAGCAGGCGATCCTGCAAGACTTGTTGCGTCCAGCGAAAAGGCAAAGAGAATCCTCGGCTGGAAGCCTGTTCACGACAGCCTTGAGGAGATCATCGCAAGCGCGTGGAACTGGCACAAGAGTCACCCGAATGGATATAACGAAAAGTAAGAGGGGAAAGCTATGATATATAGTGCAGTGCAAAGGCTCATTGACTATGCTTTGAAGAATGAGCTGATAACAAGCTACGATGTATATGTTGTCCGCAATCAGCTTATGGAAGCTCTGGAGCTTTCCGACTGGGAGGAAACAACAGCGGAGTATGTCGGTGAAGAAATAGATGAACTGCTTGCTCCGCTGATAGGATATGCCTGCGAAAAAGGAATAATCAGCGACACGGTAAACTCTCGTGATCTGTTCGATACCAAGCTGATGGGCATACTCACACCTATGCCCAGGGAGGTCGTAGCTGAATTCAACAAGCGTTACACAGTAAATCCAAAGGAAGCTACCGACTGGTATTTCGATTTCAGCAAGAAGCTGAACTATGTCCGTGCAGGACGGATTGAAAAGGATATGAAGTGGACCTATGACTGCGAGTATGGCCGGCTTGATATTACTATAAACTGCTCAAAGCCCGAAAAAGATCCTCGTGATATTGCTGCGGCGAAAACGCAGAAAGCGACTGCCTATCCCAAGTGTCAGCTTTGCCCCGAAAATGCAGGCTTCGCAGGTCACGCAACACATCCCGCAAGACAGAATCTTCGCCCCGTTCCCATTTCTGTTAATGGGGAGAGATGGCAACTGCAGTATTCGCCTTATGGCTACTATAATGAGCATTGCATTGTGTTTAATGAAAAGCATATTCCGATGAAGATCGACGATGCAGTGTTTGATAAGCTGTTTGACATCGTTGACTATTTGCCTCATTATTTTGTGGGCTCGAATGCAGACCTGCCGATAGTCGGCGGCTCGATTTTAAGTCACGAGCATTTTCAGGGCGGCAACTACGGCTTTGCTATGGCAAAAGCTCCTGTTGAAACCGAGTTCGGGATTAATAAATATCCTGCGGTGAAAGCGGGTATCGTAAAATGGCCGATGTCTGTTATCCGTGTTGTTTCAGAGGACAGAAAGCAGCTTTCGGAATGCTGTGCCGATATACTGGTAAAGTGGCGAGGCTACTCAGATGAAAGCGTGGGAATCTTTGCCGAAACTGACGGTGTACCACATAACACAATCACCCCGATTGCTAGGAAAAACGGTAATGTCTATGAGTGCGACCTTGTGCTGAGGAACAACATTACAACAGAGGAACGCCCCCTCGGAGTGTTCCATCCGAATCCATCGCTTCATCATATCAAGAAAGAGAATATAGGTCTGATCGAAGTTATGGGACTTGCGGTGCTCCCTGCAAGGCTTGCAAAGGAGATAGATATGCTCGAAAAGGCAATGTTAAGCAGAGAGATACTGTGGTCTATTCCCGAGCTATCGCAGCACAGTGTATGGGCAATAGATATCCTCTACAGATATCCCGACCTCAATAAAGATAATGTAAGGCCTATTCTGGAACAGGAGATAGGAAAGGTATTCCTTGAGGTGCTGGCGGACGCAGGTGTGTTTAAGAGGAATAAAGAGGGAATGGATGCGTTTTTGAGGTTCGTTCATAATGTGTAGGACAACATAGTCATAGAAACAATGTGTAAGAACAAATTATAGATAATACACCAAAACACCTCCATCAACCGATGGAGGTGTTTTGGTTTGCACAGTAAATCATCTGTCTGTGTATCTGTGGCGGAGTCGAGGGGGACTTAAAGATACACAGAGCAAAAACATTCTCTATATTGGCTTAACCAAGCCATTCATTCGCAGGCGGCAGGCACGAGTGTTCCTTGCACACATAATAGGTCGTTCTGCCGTTCAGCAAGCGGTAATTCTCGCATTCACACACTACTGAAACATTCGCAAGAAACGGAAGTCTTGCTCGTATTTCTGATAGATTGGTTTCTGCATCTGAAACTATCGTGACATGTTCAGGTGGATTCTCGTACAACAGCCTTGCCAGCAGAAACAGAGTGTGCCCCGCAGGGTGAGACTCCTGCGCGGACAGAAACGCAAGCTGTTGTTCTGCAAGCTCTCTGTACTTTTCCTTTTCCGTCAGCTGATACAGTCGCACGAAATCGTATGCCATCACGGAGTTACCGCTAGGAATTGCTCCGTCGTAGGTTTCCTTCGGATTCATGAACAGCTCGGCACTGTCAGCTTCACAGAGATAGAAGCCGCCGTTTTTGCTGTCCGAAAAACGCTTTACAGCTTCATCGCAGAACTGCTCCGCCTTTTCGAGATACCCTCCGTCCAGCGTGGAATTATACAGTTCTATCAGTGCACAAATATAGTACGCATGATCATCCATGAATGACTGCTCAGAGCGCTTCCCATCCCGAAAGCTTGTGTAGAGCTGTAAACCATCACATAGATTCTGCTCCAGAAATACCTGTGCGTTCTGCGCCGCCTGAATATATTGTTCCTCATGCGAAACACGGTACAGCATTGCCATCGCCGCGATCATCATGGAATTCCACGAGAGCAGTATCTTATCATCAAGATGCAGGCTTGTGCGCTGTCTGCGGTATTCGCAAAGCTTACGTTTTTCTTCCGTAAAGTCCGATTTCAGATCGCCGCTTTTCAGAAGATTGGGGATATTCACACCTTCAAAATTGCCGCCTGCAGTAATGTCATAGACTTCTGCAAACCGCGGTCCTTTTTCGCCCAGCACCTCCATAACCTCATTCATCGTAAAGGTGTAGAATTTTCCCTCCACACCCTCGCTGTCAGCGTCCTGTGCGCTGTAAAATCCACCATCCTTTGAAGTCATCTCACGCAGGACATATTCTGCTGTTGCTTTCGCAGTATCAATATAAAGAGGTTCGCCTGTTATACTGTATGCTACCGTATATGCCATTATCAGCAGAGCGTTGTCATACAGCATTTTCTCAAAGTGGGGTGCAAGGAAATACTTATCAGTCGAGTATCTCGAAAAACCGCCGCCGATATGGTCGAAGATGCCGCCCTTACGCATTTGCAGGAGTGTTTTTTCAACCATCTGCATGATATCGTTATTTGTATTCTGCTTTGCATACAGCATCAGAAACAGAAGATTGTGAGGAGTGGGGAATTTGGGTGCATTCCCGAAACCGCCGTGAATACTGTCAAAGCTTGTGCGAAAATACTGCACAGCACTCTCTGTTATATTTTCATCGTTTCTCTCCGAGTTTAAGGATTCAGACCTCTTCAGATGAGCAATGATCTCCTCCGCAGATTCCAGAAGCTGTTCCTTTTTACTTTTCCATATCTCTGCAATATTCCGCAGCAGATCGGCAAATCCGAGTACGCCATAGCGCGACTTCACGGGGAAATATGTCCCGGCAAAGAATGGCTTCTTATCCCAGGTCATGAAAATGCTTGTTGGCCATCCGCCGTTTCCTGTGAACGCCTGACATACAGCCATATAAACGCTGTCGATATCGGGACGTTCTTCACGGTCGACCTTGATGGAGATATAGTGTTTGTTGAGAATTTCCGCCGTTTTCTCGTCCTCAAAACTCTCATGTGCCATGACATGACACCAGTGGCAGGTGCTGTATCCGATGCTCAGAAAGACAGGCTTGTTTTCGGATCTTGCTCTTTCAAACGCCTCCTCGCACCACGGATACCAGTTCACGGGATTTTCTGCGTGCTGAAGCAGATAGGGACTTGTGGAATGTTTTAATTGATTGCTCATAGTATCCTCCTATTTTCCGTTTGCAGGATTATCCAATACTGTGCCGTCCTCGGCAAAACGCGACCCATGACAAGAACAATCCCAGGAATGTTCAGCAGGATTCCAGTGCAGCGCACATCCCAGATGCGGGCAACGCCTCCCTGTAAACGAAAGCA
>JAZKZL010000080.1:0-4284 GCA_045612645.1 Oscillospiraceae bacterium | reverse complement strand
TTCTAGGCACAAAGAACTAGTGTTAAAACCTGGTAAGCTCCCTCGAGAAGAAAACACCCAAGAAGCCCAAAGATCCCAAGGACAAGAAGCCTGATGCAGGCGCAAAGGGCGACAACTGATGAAAGGATGGTAAATCACTATGGCAAATGTAAAGTTTGATGCAAAGAGCTTCAATCCCGAAGCGTTCAGGTATGCGGCGAGCCGTGTACCCAATCTCAAGACGAATGAGCTGCGTAAGTCCAAGGCGCTCGTAGGTGATGCGGATATCAAGAGCGTATTCTCTTCTCAGGGCGGCACAGAGTATGCCCGTATCGCTATGAGAGGTCTGCTTGACGGCGAGACCGTGAACTATGACGGCAATACCGATATCACCGCTACATCCACCAAGACATTTGAGCGTGGCGTTGTAGTAGTCGGCCGTGCAAAGGCATGGACGGAGAAGGATTTCTCCTACGACATCACAGGCGGCGAGGATTTCATGGACAACATCGCACAGCAGGTGAGCGATTTCTGGGCAGAGGTCGATCAGAACACACTGCTTGCTATCCTCGAGGGTGTATTCGCCATGACCGCAGACACAAGCGGCGCTAAGTCTCAGGAGTTCGTTGACAATCACACCTACGATATCACAGCAGCTGATGACGGCGTGATGACTTCCACCACTCTGAACAGTGCAATGCAGCAGGCTTGTGGTGCGAACAAGAAGGCGTTCAGCATGGCGTTCATGCACTCTGCTGTTTCCACTAACCTCGAAAATCTCAACCTCATCAAGCACCTGACCTATACAGATAAGGACGGCATGACCCGTGATCTTGAGCTGTATACATGGAATGGCCGTCTTGTGGTGGTCGACGATGCGCTTCCCGCAGTGGCAGGCGAGGATGGTTCCTACACCTACACCACATACGTTCTCGGTAACGGTGCTATCTCCTTCGAGGATATCGGCGTAAAGGTACCTTATGAGATGGATAGAGATCCCAAGGTGAACGGCGGCGAGGATACTCTCTATACCCGTCAGAGAAAGGTGTTTGCTCCCAAGGGCCTCTCCTACGAGAAGAAGGTGCAGGCGTCTAATTCTCCCACCGACGCAGAGCTGAAGAACGGCTCCAACTGGGTGCTGGTGCATTCGGGCGAGGCTGACGAGGCACAGCGTTCCTACATCAACCACAAGGCTATTCCCATCGCTCGTATCATTTCTAAGGGATAAGAGCGATAACACTGCTCAGAGGAGGTGCTGTGAATGAAGCTGTACAATGACGTAGTGGCGAGGCTCTCAATGCTCGGCTACAAGGTCGAAGCTGCAGAGGGTGAACAGGATGCGGCGGTGCTGTATTCCATCGAGCGTGCTGCGGAGCATATCAGGCGGGAGACCAACAGGAGCGTTGTCCCCGATGGCCTTTACTATGTTCATGTGGACATGGCGGCGGGTCTTTTCCTGCAGGATAAGAAGAACGCAGGGCAGCTCGGCGAGGCGTTTGATCTCTCTGTTCCCGTCAAGAGCATCTCCGAGGGCGATGTTTCGGTGACTTATGCAGGAGCATCGGACGGCTGCAGCACAGCTGAGATGCGTTTCGATGTTCTGATAGACAGCCTGACGGGGCATCATCAGGGTGTATTCGCTGCTTTCAGGAGGATGAAATGGTGATGGATTCAGTATATTCCAATGCCGTGAAAAGCCTCTGGAGCGGCAAATGCACCGTTTCTGTGCAGTCCTACGAGACCAGCCCCGAGAACGGGCGAGAGATCGCCACTGAAAAAGCGATGTATACCGATGAGCCGTGCCGAATCTCATACAAGACCGTAAAGGTCGCAGCTGAGGGCGACGGAGCGGCTCAGACGGTGCAGAGCGTTGTGCTGTTCATCGGCACTGGGGTGGAGATCCCGCCAGGCTCAAAGATAGCCGTAACACAGAACGGCGTTACGACCGAATACGAAAAGAGCGGTGTTCCTGCGGTGTATACGCACCATCAGGAGATACCGCTCGATCTGTTTAAGGGGTGGGCTTGATGGCTAAGTGGGGAAGCTGTGATTTTGAGCAGCTGAAACAACTGCAGGAAAATCTGCAGAAGCTTGAAAAAGTGGATGCTGATAAGTTCTGCCGAGCAGCTTCAAAGGAGCTTGCGGCACGTCTGCTTGCGCTTGTGATACCTCGCACGCCTGTTGGTGTATACGATAAGGACGTATCGTTCACCACCAAAGACGGGCGGGAGGTAACGTTCAAGGCAAATCCCGGCAAAAAAGGCGGCACGCTTCGTCGTGGCTGGACGGCTCAGACCCATGAGGCGGCGGCAAGCGGTGAGGAGCAGGACGGCGCAGTCTATGCCAAGAGCCTGCAGATCTATAAGAACGGCGATAACTACACCATAGTGGTGACAAATCCTGTTAAGTATGCAAGCTATGTCGAGTTCGGACATCGCACAAGCGGCAATGGCTGGGTGGACGGAAGGTATTTCCTGACCCTGTCGGAGGATAAGCTAAAACAGCTTGCTCCCGATATTCTGCAAAGGAAGCTTGACAGGCTTCTGAAAGGGGTGTTCAAGGATGGCTGAGATCTCATACAGCGGCATATATGATGGCGTTACACTTGCGCTGCACAAGGCATTTCCGCAGTGTAAGATACATGGCGGAAAAACAGTAGAGCAGGGGCTTTCGGCAGGCTCGTTCAATGTGCTGCCTATCAGCACTAACCACTCGAAGCAGCTCGGAAACCGCAGCAGCAGAGGCGTGATGTTCGATGTTATCTACTACACCGACGGCACTAGGGAGAACGGTCTCGCAATGGCGGAAAACCTGCCGCAGGTACTGGAGCTTATCACAACGCCGCAGGGCGATAAGATAAGATGCGATGCTGTCAATTGCGAACTGGTGGACGAGGTGCTTCACTGCACTGTGAGCTATCCGCATTTCACCTATACGCCGACCGAGAAAACGCCTATGGAGACTCTGACTATACAGGAGGTATAAGATATGTCTGAAAAGAAAACGGATGCAAAGCAGCGCACTTTCTCAAAGGCGCAGCTGATTGGCTCCGATAAGTACAGAGGCAAGCGGGATGTGCTGAATGCACTGCTTGCCGATGATAAGAGATACACATCCGCTCAGGTGGATGAAGTGATCGAAAAATACATGAAAGGAAAGGTGAAGTAATATGGCTTATGGCGGCGGTACATGGCTCACTCAGAACAAGGTGCTGAATGGTACATATATCAATTTTACGAGCCTTGCAAAGGCTTCTGCGGCGCTCTCTGACAGAGGAATCGCAGCCGCTCCCTTTGCTCTTAACTGGGGACCTGAGGATACCGTGTTTGCGGTGACTTCGGGCGAGTTTCAGAAGAACAGCAAGGAGATCTTCGGCTATGCCTATGATGCTCCCGAGATGCTTTATCTCCGTGAGATCTTCTGCGGCGGTGCTACAACGGTATACTGCTATCGTCTCGGCAAGGGTGCAGTGCAGGCATCCAACACCTACGGCAAGGCGAGGTATCCCGGCACTCGTGGCAATGATATCAGCATCGTTATTGCGGCTAATGTGGATGATGAATCTGCATGGGATGTAAGCACTTATGTGGGAGGCTCTTTCTACGAAAAGCAGACCGTCACAGCGGCAAGCGAGCTGACAGACAATGCTTTTGTGGTGTTCACAAAGGATGCGGAGCTTGCGGAGACCGCAGGCACTCCTATGACAGGCGGTGCGAATGCGGCAGAGATCACAGGCGAGGCGCATCAGGCGTTCCTTGACAGCATCGAGAGCTACTCCTACAACACTCTGTGCTGCCCTGTGGCAGATGCGACCACAAGAAAGCTGTACGAGGCTTTCAATAAGCGCATGAGAGAGGAGATCGGTGCGAAGTCTCAGCTTTGCGCATGGCAGTCTGCTGCGGATCATGAGGGCGTTATCGGCGTATGGAACACCGCTACACACAGCGCTATCGAGGATGTGGATGCTCACGCTCTCGTATACTGGGTGACAGGCGCACAGGCAGGCGTGGCGGTAAATGCTTCTCTCACAAACAGAAAGTATGACGGCGAGCTTACCATTGATACAGCGTACACTCAGGCTGAGCTTACAGCTGCTGTGAAGGCGGGCAAGTTCATGCTGCACAACGCAAACGGCGAGGTAAGAGTGCTGGATGATATCAACACCCTTGTGACGCTCACCGATGAAAAGGGCGAGGTATTCCAGAGCAATCAGACCATCAGAGTCTGCGATCAGATCGCCAATGATGTGGCGGTGCTGTTCAATACCCGCTATGTGGGAGTCGTTCCCAATGACGCTTCGGGACG
>JAZKZL010000079.1:0-2034 GCA_045612645.1 Oscillospiraceae bacterium | reverse complement strand
TTACATTCCCTTACATAATATATAGTTTTTATATTCAGCAACTTATACCAGACAGCGTAATTACGACTTGCCAAACACCGCCGTAACGCACATGAACCCAGCCTTGATTTCCGCAAAGATATCACCGTTCATCTTGTGCATGAGCCGACGGCAGATATACAGTCCCAGACCGCTTCCCTTTTCGTTTTCGGCATTGGAGCCTCTCCAGAAGCTGTCGAAGATATGCGGCAGATCTGTTTCAGGCAAAGAACAGCCACTGTTGCTGACAGCTATGAGAATGCATCCGTCCTCCTCGGAAAAGCTGATATCTATGCTCTTTCCATCGCCGTATTTTATCGCATTCTCGATGATGTTCTGAATGACCTCCACGCTGCGGTCAGGGTCGCCGCTTATCAGGCAATCCTTATAGCTGTCCACGTAAAACTCCGTCTTTATCAGCGACAGCTTTTCGGTATAATACCGCTTTATCTTCGTCACAAGTTCCGAAAGGTAGAACTCGCTCATTTTCACATCAAGGCTTAAGAAATCTTCCCTTGATGCGGTGATTATCTGTGAAACATAGCCTTCTATCTCGTCAGCCTTCAAGTTGATGCTCTCAGCAATTTCGAGCTGTTTTTCTACACTTGTGTAAAGGCCTTTTGAAAGAGCCTTTGAGTATAGCTTTATCGCTGACAGCGGAGTTTTAATATCATGCGAGAGCGACAGCAGGAGCATCTTTTTTTCTCTTTGCAGGTCAAGCTCACGCTCCTTCTGCTGTTCCATATTTTCACGGAGCATATCCACACCCCAGATAAAGCGCCCGAAAAAGCGGTTCTTGCTCTCCTTTACAGGTGAGGTGAGATTGCCTTTAGAAAGCTCGTAAGGTACATCGGAAAGCTGCTCAAACGGCTTAAGTATCTTCACCCTTATGTACAACATAACGGCAATGATAACTACCGCCATAACGCCGAGAATAACATTCACTGTTATGACAAGCTCTGTTTTATCCGAGCCGCCATCAATCTTGTAATCAAAGCGGTACAACTTGCCGTTTATCTCTCTGATGACATGATCGCTGTCGGACTCGTAGAAGCGCTCACCGTATTCCGTGACTGCCGTAACATATTCGCACGCTGAAATATCGGGTACTGTGCCGTTTTCTATCTCACGGACAAGGCGGCTTATCTCTACACGGTAGGGTCTGCCGTTGTTTGTGCTGTCGGTCAGAAGTATCGCATTTGCGGCGGCAAAAACGGCGACTATCACCGCTACACCTACCGCAAAGATCCTGTTAAATGCTTTCATATTTGTAGCCCACTCCCCATACTGTCAGTATCCGTTTTGGACTTTTCGGGTCGTCCTCTATCTTCTGACGCAGCCATTTGATGTGGACGGTCAGCGTCTGCTGTTCAGAAATGCTGTCGCTGCCCCATATCTGATTGAACAGAAACTCCTTATTCAACGCCTGACCCTTGTTCTCAACAAGCAGCAACAACAGATCGAATTCCTTTGCTGTAAGGTCAAGCGGCACATCGTTTTTACACACCGTGCGGCTGACCTTATTGATGCGGATATCGCCATCGATAAGCTCATCAACTGCGTACCTGCGCTTGAAGATTCCGCCGATTTTTGCAAGCATAATGTCGATATCATACGGCTTTTCGATATAGTCATCTGCACCCAGAACAAGTCCATTGAGCTTGTCCTCCTTATCTGTCTTTGCACTAACGATGATGATAGGCGTGTTGCTGTCCTCCCGTATCCTCTTGCACACTGCAAAGCCGTCTATTCCCGGAAGCATTATATCAAGCACGATAAGCCTTGCCCCGTACTTCTCGTACAGCGACAAGGCTTTTTCTCCTGTTTCGGCGACCGATACCGTGTAATTCTCCGCACGCAGAAAATCACACAGCAGGGCTGCCAGTTCTTTGTTGTCCTCAACTATAAGGATGTCGGTCATAGATCGTCCTTTCTGCACGAACGGACACGGCAAGCCGTGTCCCTACGCACTCTAATAATAAGAGCCACTTACCAGCCCATCTCCATGAGCCAGTT
>JAZKZL010000078.1:0-10774 GCA_045612645.1 Oscillospiraceae bacterium | reverse complement strand
TCGGGATCAGGATCGGGATCGGGATCAGGATCGGGATCGGGATCAGGATCGGGATCTGTAGTCTTGAATGTATTAGTAATATTTACGCTTGATACAGTAACAAGATCGAACTCGCCGGGATTGGTTTCAATGAAGTTAGCCAGCTGCTCTGCATAAGCCGCATCAACAGCCTCGGAAACGATGTACTTTCTAGGGGTTCTTACCAGATTGTCATCAGCATCACGGGAATATACATACAGCGGCAGATCTTCAAATATTGCAGTAGTATTCGAAGAATTGATGATCTTTGTGCCGTAGTTGTTGCCTTCGGTATCCTTCAGGGTGATCTTAAGCTCAACAGGTCTGTCGCCTTCTGTGCCGCCTACCCACTGCTTTGTTACCTTCAGGTCTCTTATCTCGGTGTCTGCTGCAGTAAAGGTATTCTTGATATCAAGATCGTAGCTTGTGCCATCCTCAAGATCCTTACCGATCTCAGTCTTTTCGGTGCTGTAAGTAACGGAGTAACCGTCAACTGTAACCTCCGTCACCTCATAGACATAGGTAGTTCCACTAGTCGTTTTTGTTGTGAGGTTGTCGATCGTATAGGACCAGTTGCCGTTGCTGTCTGTAATAGAGGCATCCACCTCATAAACAAGCTCCAGAGCCTCAACGGGAGTATCATCAGAGAGCTTGCCTGTTCTTGTAAGCTTGATAATGATCTTGGAGGGACGTGCGCCTGTATGGATATTCTCATTCATCCACACCTTAGAACCGCTGATGGTGATGGACTTCTCCTGCTCATCGAACACATAGCTGCCGCCTGAACGGTATGTGCCGGATTCCAGCATCGCGCTGCTGCCTACCTTACTGCTGCCGGCAAGAGTTACTTCAACGGTGTTGCCGAAGAGAGGTGCAAGTTTATCAGGCTCACCATCCCAGGGCGCCTGGTTTTTATAAAGCTGCTTTACCAGCACCTTATATGTGATGGTGTATGTAGTTTCGTCCTTCAAGCCCTCAAAAGAAGAAGCCTGACCTGTTGTTGTAATTGTAACACCGTCATTCGGTGTGATAGTGGGAGCGCTTACCAGTGTAAGATTAGAACCGAGAGTATCAGTTGCAGAGTAAGTATTGCCCGCATTCAGTTTCATCTGTTCGGGATTGATGACGATGGAATATTCTGCGTAGAACTTCTCGTCAGCCTCCTGACCCTGCGAAGAAACAGACTTCATCACAACATCGTTGGGATCGATCTCAACGGTCTGTGAAGCGGATACCGTGCTTGTGTACTCGGTAGTGGAGCCGTCTCTGTCAGTGATGGTGATATCTGCGCTGTTGGTGTAGGTCTCGCTCAGTCCGCCTGCTACGAAATCCTCAAAGCCTTGCTCGGTCATTTCGGTAGCGTAGCCTATCTTCAGGGTATAGAGATCTCTGAGCATCAGTGTATCACGCAGAGTCTCATCAACAGTGATGGTGAATGTCACCGTATTGCCTGCTGTGGTTACCTCAAATGCATTTTCGTAATACGGCAGATCAGCTGCCCACCATATATCGCCGTCATATTTGCTAAGAAGAGGTGCTGCACTGCCATCGATATACTTGTATCCATCGGGAATGGTATCTGTAATAACGATCTTATCGCCTATCTCATAGTGAGAAGATGTAACCTTGACCATCCACGCAAGAGGATAACGTGCATTCTGTATTTCTGCAGAAGCTTTCTTGATGCAGTTGGGATCATAAGCGATCTTCTCAGAGTCATAATTCTTCACATAGCGCTCGGAATCGGTATCTGTAACATTCGTGCCATCGATGGTAATGGTGGCACTTCCGTCATTTGTTACCAGGATCACAGAATTATCATATGTGGAATCAATGGAAAGATCGATCTCGATCTGCTTGCCGAGATTATCGCTGAATATACCTGCGGGAACAGTCTCCCAGCTTCCGTTGGGCTGACAGATAGGAGTGGCAGCGTCGAACAGCTCAAAGGAAACGTGACCATCATTGGAGTAAGTCACCTTACCTATGCAGGAGGTATATTTACCGTCTGCCATTGTAACGAGCATATAGCCATACTGACCCTCAACATACTCTATAGAGTACTGAGTCTGAGCAACGCCGTCTACCGTAACCACCACATTTAGGGAATCCTGAATGAGATTGATAGGCTTACCTGCGCCAACATATTCGTTATATGCACCACTGTCATTTGCAAAGAGCTGATCAGAGATCTTAACGTTTGTAACATTCTGATCCTTCGGAACATCCACATGGATATTCCAGGATATCTTATCATCTGCAGGGCCTGTAAAGGTCTTGTCTACAAAATCGCCGATAGTGCCTGGAACGCTTACCTTGCCTTCGGCTTCCTTTTCATAGCCTGTGGCGGGATAATCCACATTGATCTTGTTTACCACATCAGTAGCAAGCAGGGATTCCTTTACAGAATCGGGAACGGGGGAAGTATATGTGATAACATAAGAGCCATCAGCCTTGGGAGTAAGCTCGGAGGAGGAGATAGTGAGATCTGCGCCGAAGAATGCCTCTGCACCTGCAAGGCAGTTTGCATCGGGAATATCTGTGATATCAAACTCCTCGCCTGCATAAAGATTGGGCCATATAGTGATAGTCCAGGTTATCTCACCTGTGGCGGGATCGTATGTACCGCTCTTTCCAACAGAGGGGAAATATGCATAATATAATGCAGAGTCGGTCTTTTCCTGTGTTCCGCTGGTTACAGTTACGGTATTCTTTCTTTCATCGTCTGTAAGATTATCAGCCTGAACCTTTGTAACATCAAGCTCAGCCGTGTATGTTACGATGACCTGTTCTCCATAGCCTACGCCTATCTCACTGAAGCTGAGGCTGAAAGAGCCATCGGAGAGATCAGTATCATTTACAGTGCAGCCTGTGTAATCAGCCGCTGCAACAGAATTTGTGCGTACAGAAACATTGGTGATGGACTTATATACATCAGAGCCGACAATATCTGTCAGATCAACGTTCAGGGAAGGCTGACCGTTGCTGCCGATGGTGATGGTAAAGTCCTGATAATACTTGCCATCCTGCTTATATACATTTCCGCTGCTGTTCTTATCCACCCAGAGACCGGGAACCAGCTCGGGAGCCACAACAGGCACAACCTGATCGATGACCGTGAGTTCAAAACCGCCCTCGCTGTCATGGGCAACGCCGTCAAGATCGATAGTACCGCTGAGGTCGCAGGAGCCTGAACGTCCGCTGGCACCTGTGAACAGATCGATGTACATCTTGTCGCCGCTGACTGTATACTTTGCGATATCGCCTACATTGATAACAATATCCCCGAGATCCACGCCATAGAGATATTTACTGAGATCAAGATAGAACGTGCTGTCCATATAAGTGAAGTTTGATGGAAGCTCCCACTGAAACTCAAAATCCAGCTTATCGCCGTCTCTTACGATCATGCCCTCAGTTAACGGCTGACCATTAATAGTAATGTTGAGCGCTGAAACAGTCATGCCTGCCGTCTCAACAGAGACCGCATTGCTCTGATCCGCATAAGCGATCATCTGAGTCGGATTGCCCATTCCTGTGAACGGGATACCGATGAAGCATTGAATTACCATCAGTATTGCGGTAAACAATGCAAATCTTTTCTTACTCATAAAAATCCTCCCCCGAAGACGTGCTGATGTAAACGTTTGCAACATGCATCAGCGAAATATTGCGAATGATTATTATATGTACCAAAATTATAACACGACTACTGTCGTTTGTCAACGGGTTAACAACGATGTTAGACTTTTAAACAAACAATGTCTATAAAGTTTCTAAAACATTGAAATTTTCAGCAAAATGTTGTATAATCAGATATCACAAGCATTATATAAATCACAAAGGAATGACATTATGACAGAAATGCTCATCTGCTCGGCCGCTGAAAACGAGGAGCCGATAAATGATCTGAAATGCTCCGATGAAAGCATCTCCTATATATCCGCACCGAGAATTGACTTCTATCGCGCAAGTCTTATCAACTGCCGCTTTGAGAACTGCGATTTCACCGGCGCCTCCTTCACCGACTGCGTGCTTACGGGCTGCAGCTTTACGGAATGCACTTTCAGCGGCGCGTATTTCCGTGACACCGCCCTCACCGACTGCGCAGCAAACGGCTGCAGCTTTACAAAAGCACTGTTCCGAAAAAGCGATATAAGCAGCGGATATTACCGCTATGCAAACTTCAGCGACTGCGTATTTGAAAGCACTTCCCTTTCTGATGTCAATATGTCGGAAAGCGCATTCATTCAGGCGAAATTCAAAAAGAGCCGCTTCCTCTGCTGTGATCTGACCAAAACCGATTTTCTTGGCACTCCGCTAAAGGGAATGGATCTTTCCGACTGCACCATAAGCGGCATTATGCTCTCAGAAGACCTGCGCGAGCTGAAGGGCGCAAAGATCAACTCCCTACAAGCAGCGGAGCTTATCCGCCTGCTGGATATCGATGTTATACTATAAATAATATCCCCGAAAAGCTAACAGCAGAAAATGTAACCCGTGAAAATGTTCTTCACGGGTTACTTTTATGTCGATGCATGTGTTATCTTGGAAATATACCGTTATAAGCCGCCTATATTCTTAACGTGCTTTTAATCAGAATAAACCCGATCGTTCCCGCATAATAATGTGAAAAAAGGCAACGTACAAAGCACATTGATCGGGGGTGCAGAAAGATTGAAAGACAGAACCTTGCCTATCGGGGACTCAAACAGTGAAAGATGTGTCATTCTGGGACACTACATAGTTGAAAATAACGCCACCGTGCGTAGCACTGCGAAAAAATACGGAATCAGCAAGAGCACGGTGCATCAGGATATTACGGCAAAGCTGCTGCAA
Organism: Oscillospiraceae bacterium; assembly: GCA_045612645.1. Lineage (GTDB taxonomy): Bacteria > Bacillota > Clostridia > Oscillospirales > Ruminococcaceae > CAG-115. The sequence goes on along the minus strand of JAZKZL010000078.1, from coordinate 5,917 downwards.
GTGAACAGGCAGCTGCATGATGAGGTGAAGCTTGTGCTAGATAAAAACAAGCAGGAGCGACATCTCAGGGGTGGTCAGGCTACAAAAGAGAAATACGCCGCCATATCGGAACATAAAAAACGCTGAACATAAAAAAAGCCTCCCGAAAAACGGGAGGCTCTTCATTTTAATTATTGATCTCTAGTCAAGAAATTACTTTCTCTTCTTGGAAACCAGCATAGCGCCACCAGCGAGAACTGCGAGACCAGCAACAGCTGCTACGCCCTCTACGCCTGTGTCAGGAGACTGCTTGTCGCCTGTTGTGGGAGCTGTTGTATCAACAGCAGCATCGGAACCAGCATCAGCAGCACCGCCGAGACCCTCGATTGTGAACTCAACTGCGATGTCGTCTGTGGGGTATGCACCGTTATAAGCGGGGCAATCTGTGTTCCAGATGTTTACAACGTTAACCTTGAGGAACTCGCCACCTTCGATGGGAGGATTCTCAACTGTAGCTGTAACCTGACCGTCAACGATCAGAGAAGCGCTCTTTACGAATGCTGTGGGGTTGTTGTTGGGATCGAAATCTGCAAAAGGAATATCTGTAGATACGATTACGAAGTTGAATGCGGAAGCGCCGTCGATGGACCAGTCAAAGCCGTCCATGGAAACGGTGTATGTGCCGTCGCCGTCAACAGTAGCGTCTGTGTAATCAACGGGAATAGCGTAGCCGTTGATATCCCAGTCAAAGTTGTCTGCGTATGCAGGGAATGTCTCCTCGGGAGCATCGCCGCTACCCCAAACTACCATGTAGTCCTCGAAGTAACCTGTGCCGAGACCGTATGTACCGTCATCCCAGGAGTTACGGAAAGAGTAGGGTGTTGTCTGAACGCCGATGTAAGCGTTGTAAGCGCTTGCAGTAGCAACGAGAGTTGCGCCAACTGCTGCAGCTGCTGTTACAGCAGCAAGAATCTTAGAAACCTTCATTGTAAAAACCTCCATAAATTTGAGTTGAATATATGTGCGGATACCCACACATTACTTCGTCTATAATTATATAACAATTTCCCTGCCAATTCAAGGTGCAATTATGTACAAATCTACTAAGCAATTTCTGTGTATTTTGCATGGTGTTTGTCATATTGCGACATGAAGCTGTTGTTTTGCGACATTTAATTACACTATCCGCAGATCGTATTCTCTCTGCAGCATTCTGCGAGGTGCTGTTCTTCTCCGTTGTACGGCAAAGAAAAGGCACGTTTGATCTTACGAAAAGCAGCATTGATTTTAGTGCATAATTAATGCAATCCGTCATTTTGGAGTGGGTTTTCATATAAAAAACGGTAAATTTCCTGCAAAATACGAAAGTTTTTCATAAACTACTTGCAAAATTCCTGCATTTGGTGTAATATAGATGTAGTATTTTCCGAACTTTTCTGAAATGAGGATTAAAATTATGAAGGATGATCTGCTGCAGCGTATTTCGGATATGATGCCCGAATTCTCTAAGGGGCAGAAGCTTATCGCAAATTATATACTGGAGCATTACGAGAAGGCTGCCTATATGACAGCGCTGAAGCTCGGCAATACAGTGAATGTCAGCGAATCAACGGTAGTGCGCTTTGCAAACAAGCTGGACTATGAGGGATATCCCCAGCTGCAGCGCTCACTGCAAAGCCATATAAAGAACAAGCTCACATCCCTGCAGCGCATGGATGTGACGAGAAACCGCATCGGCGATCTCGGCACGGTGGAGGGTGTTCTTACGCAGGATATCGATAAGATACGCCGCACTATCGAGGCGGTAAGCCCCGAAGCATTTGACCGTGCAGTTGATACCATCTGCGCCGCTGAGAATATCTATATTCAGGGCGCAATGAGCAGCGGTATCCTTGCAAACTTCATGCATTATTATCTGCGCCTTATTTTCAATAATGTGAGCCATATCGGCGCCGTAGGCACCAACGAGCTTTATCAGCAGATGGTGCATATCGGCAAGGGTGATGTGCTTATCGCGATGTCGTTCCCGCGCTATGCGTCAAGCACCATCGAGGCTTGCCGCTTTGCCCGCGAGCGCGGCGCAAAGATAATCGCCATCACGGACAGTGAAAATTCGCCGCTGGTGCAGTATTCCGATCATACGCTGTATGCGTATTCCGATATGGTGTCCTTTGTGGACAGCTTAGTTGCACCTATGAGCCTTATCAATGCGCTTATCGTGGCGGTATCCGACCGCAACCGTGAACGTGTGGAGAACAGCTTCAATATGCTGGAGCAGCTGTGGGAGCGCACTGAGGTATATAAGAAGGATGTATGATATTATAATAGTCGGTGCGGGAGCTGCGGGAATGATGTGTGCCATCACCGCCGCAAGAATGGGCGCAAATGTCGCAGTATGCGAAAAGAACGACCGCCCGGGCAAAAAGCTCGCCATAACCGGCAAGGGACGCTGCAATGTCTGCAATAATTCCGATAATGAGAATATAATGAAGAACATCCCACGCAATGCACGGTTTCTTTACAGTGCGCTGTCGCAGTTTTCTGCGCAAGATGTGATGAGCTTTTTTGAAGAGCTTGACGTACCATTGAAAACAGAGCGCGGCGACAGAGTTTTCCCTGTTTCGGACAAGGCTGCGGATGTGGTGGAGGCTCTCACGAAAGAGATGAAACGTCTCGGCGTGGAGCTTATCCACGAGGCATGTACCTCGCTCATAATCGAGGACGGCGAGTGCCGCGGTATAGTCACGAAAAAGCGCCGTATCGAGGCGGTTTCTACGATAGTTGCAACGGGCGGAATGTCCTATCCCGTGACAGGCTCGGATGGTTTCGGCTACAAGCTTGCAAAGCAGGCAGGGCATACGATAATCACACCTGAGCCGTCGTTATCCGCTCTCAAAACGGAGCAAAAATGGACTGCGGCTGCCGCAGGACTTGACCTGCGCAATATCTCGATGAAACTGCTGGATAACGGCAAGTGCATTTACGAGGATTTCGGAGAGCTTATGTTCACCGCAAGCGGAATTTCGGGTCCTACGGTGCTGAGTGCATCTGCGCATATTCCGCAGATGGAGCGTGGACGTTATTCCGTCAGGATAGACCTGAAGCCTGCGCTTTCGGAAAAGCAGCTTGACGCGCGCATCCTGCGTGATTTCGGCGAGCGCCGCGGCAACGCCTACAAGGACAGCCTGCGGGGACTTCTCCCCTCTCAGCTCGTGCCTGTGGTGGTGGAGCTTTCGGGCATAGACCCCGAAAAGCGTGTGGATGAGATATCCAAAGAGGAGCGCAAGGCTCTCGGCTGCGTGCTGAAGGGTCTGACTCTTGATATAAGCGGATTCCGCCCCATTGATGAGGCTATAATCACCCGTGGCGGAGTTTCCGTCAAGGAGATAAGTCCCAAAACGATGGAATCGAAGCTGTGCGGCGGTTTGTACTTCATCGGCGAGGTTATAGACTGCGACGCCTATACAGGCGGCTTTAACCTGCAGATAGCCTTTTCCACAGCGTATGCGGCGGGAATGGCCGCGGCTATGAGATAATAATACGATCCCGAGTGAATTCTCGGGATCTTTTTATATGTGCTTGACATAATATCCCCCTCTGTGATACAATACAGTTAATACAGTTTACGAGAGGAGAAAGCTATGAGATTTTCGTCCTTTTTATATCTTGCAGGATTCGGCATAAAAACCATACTTTTCAGACAGAAGAAACCGATACTCGGCACTGTTATCGTGACCGATAAATGTAATCTTTCCTGCAAGCACTGCTCGGTGAACAATATAACGGCGGTCATCCATCCCTATGCGCAGATAAAGAGCGAGATGCAGACCCTCTACGACATGGGCGTGCGCATTCTGTTCTTCTGCGGCGGCGAGACTTTTATGTGGCAGGACAGCGGAAAGAACATCCGTGATCTTGTTATCGAGGCAAAGCAGATGGGATTCATGATCGTGAACGTTGTCACGAACGGCACGTTTCCGCTGGATCTTCCCGAGGCTGATCTGATACTCCTCAGCCTTGACGGAGACCGTGAGCGCCACAACGCCGTGCGTGGCGACACCTACGATAAGATCATGGAGAACATCAGCCGTGCCACATCGGACAACATCTGTTTTTATATGGCGATAAATCAGATAAACAAGGATGCAATCAAGGAGGTATGCGCCCTTGCACGGGATACAAAGAACGTCCGTGCGGTGAGCTTTAACTTCCACACGCCCTATCCCGATACAAAGGAGCTTGCGCTCTCAGTGGAGGAGAAAACGCAGTGCTGCGAGGATATACGATACATGATGAAACAGGGCGCACCTGTGTTCAATCTGAAAAGCGCTTTCAAACATCTTATCCACAACAGCTTTCCCACGCCCTGCCATCAGTGCGTGGTGATGGAGAACGGCGTTCTCAGCACATGCGGAAGATGCATCCATGTGGATGGCTTGTGCGAGAAGTGCGGCTACTTCTTCGTGGCGGAATATACGCTGCTTTTCCGTGGCAATATCCGCATAATCTTCGAGATGCTGAGAACATATCTTAAATATATCTGAGGTTTACATGGGAATCATTACGAATCTGACACGTTCATGGCTGTCTCGTTCTTTCAAGCCGTTTACGTTCCGCAGTGAATATGACGATGCGCTCTCCTACGGCAACTGCGAGAGTCTCGGGCTTTATGTGCATATCCCGTTCTGCAAAAGTATATGCAGCTTTTGTCCATACTGCAAGACCGTCTTTTCGCAGGAGAAGATGGATCGCTACATAGACAGCCTGCTGAAAGAGATACGCATGGTGGGTGAAAACGGTGGCAGAAAGAGCGTCACCTCACTGTATTTCGGCGGCGGTACTCCAGCCCTTGCAGCGGACAGGATAGGCGAGATAGTCACTGAGCTGCGCAATTATTACGACATCACGGACGGCATAGGTCTGGAACTTCATCCCGACAATGTGAACGCAGAGACACTGAAAAAGCTGAAAACCGCAGGAGTCACTCGTATAAGCATAGGAATACAGTCCTTTCAGGAGAAATATCAGCACATCCTCGGCAGAAAAAACGTGGATATCGCAGCGATGAAAGCGGCGCTTTCCGAGGTGCAGTTCGATACCGTTTCGATGGACTTCATATTCGCTCTGCCCGATCAGACCTATGAGGATCTGCGCTCGGATATGGAGATGGCATTCTCCGCAGGTGCAAACCATGTGGCGATATATCCGTTCATAGATTTCACCTTTACGGAAAGCAAGGTAAAGGCGATGAACAAGCGTGAAAAGCACCGTCTGCTCGACGATATCACCGCCTACTGTGCCGAAAAAGGCTACACAAGAAGCTCTATATGGACATTCTCCTCCGAGCCTAATGCAAGGTACTCCTCCATGACGAGGGAGAATTTTCTCGGCTTTGGCTGCTCCGCCACAACGTTGCTGAGGGAGCAGTTCAATATAAACACCTTTTCGGTAGAGGAATACTGCCGCCGCATAGACGAGGGCAAGCTGCCAACCTCGCTGACGCTGCGCTTTACCGAGCGGCAGAGGATGGTATACTGGCTCTTCTGGACAGCCTACAGCACCCATGTGGACAGCAGGGATTTCGAGAGCTTTTTCGGAAAGCCGCTGCGCAAGATGTACGGCGCTGAGCTGCGGCTCGCAAAGCTGATGGGCTTTATCACTGAGGAGGACGGAGTGTTCTCCATGACGCCGAAAGGCGCGTTCTATTACCATTACTATGAGAATTTCTACACCCTCGCATATATCGACAGAATGTGGGGCGTGATGAGAAAAGAGGCTTTCCCTGAGGGGATAGAGCTATAAATCGGAATTTGCCAGCGACGCCGAGCGATGCTCGGCTTACGCGGGGCGCAAACTCCATTTCGCATTCCCCTAATGGGAATGCGATTTTGCTGTGCAAAACCATTCCGTTTGCCACTGATCCCCTTTTAAAATGCAC
>JAZKZL010000077.1:0-9046 GCA_045612645.1 Oscillospiraceae bacterium | reverse complement strand
GCATAGGCTAACCCCTGTGCCTTTTGATATATTTAAATACTGGGATGTAGCCAAGCGGTAAGGCAACGGACTTTGACTCCGTCACTCGTGGGTTCAAATCCCGCCATCCCAACCAAAATAAAAGCTGTCCGAAAGGACAGCTTTTATTTTCTCGTACCTACAGCTCTATGTATCAGAATGACTTGAACAAATGCACTCATTGTGATAAAATATATTGTAGGGGGGGTGAATATGTGTACTATATTCAGAACAGGTGGAAACTTGAAAAGCGAAAGCTTCATTATTATGGACTTCGCAACGCTCCTGACATATTCAATAATGATATTGCGATCTCAAAGCAGCAAGCTGCTATCATTGCCACATTACCAAGGCAACTAAATAGCAACGAGCTGACGATCATAAACAATCTGCTTGGCAAACAGATAGTATCACACGACGAATTGAAAGTTATCCCCCGCCGACTTGCGGAGGCAACATTCTGTATCTCCTGCTGTGCAAATGATTTTATTATTCCGGGGATGGAATTTGACGCAGAGGGTCGATGCCCCATGTGTCAGACGAAAGACTATGTCAAGGATCTCAAAAGTGTTGTTCCGTTAATAGATACAGTACCGCGCAGTAAAAAATCAAGATTTGATATTGCACTCTTTTATACAGGCGGCAAAGATTCTACCTACATGCTTTATTATCTTTCAAAAGTGATGGGATTGCGTGTACTGGCATTAACATGGGAAATACCATTCATGTCGGATTGTGCAAGACAAAGTATAGAAAATGCGCATAGGCTTCTGAATAATGTGGAATTCATTTCACGCTCAGTCAGTAAAAACGATTTAATAAAGATCTATAAAAAGCTTTATTCGCTGAACGGAAACACCTGTGCCTGCCCCTCGCTTGCGTACCTTCTGTTTTATCCTGAGCTTGTATCAAATAAAGTGCCGTACTTCGTAACAGGAAACGAACCCGTGCAGATGTTGGGACTTTATTATAACCATATGGCGCCTAAAGTTGCGTATTCATTTTCAAACAACCGCCTATTGACCGCACTAATGAATATAGGCAGGATACTCACCCTGCATCCGCCATTAAAGCGAGGTCAGTTCCAGACGCTTATGACAATGAAACAGCTGGCATACGGCGACAACCCTATCAAGAAAATAAGCGGTTACAATAATGAACTGGTCACAAATGTTGTCGAGGCAATTCATGAGGTCCCTGAATTGCTGCCTCCATTCAAAAAAAGTATACGTCAGTCATCGTGGACAGGCAATATACCTGCTTTTGTTCATCTTGATATGGATAAGATATGTGGTGGAAAATATGACTGGAACAAGGTCAAGAGTATTTTAACAAAAGAATGCGGTTGGGTCGCACCCGAGGACGCAAACAAGGCCTTGCATACCAGCTGTAAAATCGAAAAATGCAAGGATCACACGCAATTTCAGCGATTCTATAACTGCGAAAGCAAAATGATCCCATTCAGCGCAATTGAGCTTTCCCTTGCCAGCAGTAATTGCGGCAGAACAAGGGAAGAAATGCTTTATGAAATGGAGCATGCTCTTGGGTTTTCACTTCAGGAAATTCCCGAATGCGGGATCATGTGCAGCTTTTTAGGTGATGATATATGACAAATGTATATTGTTTTTCAGGTAGCGGTCACAGCCTTGCAGTAGCTGATTTCTTGGCTGATAAGTTGAACTGCGAAGTTACTGAAATCCATAACGGGATCGTACCCGAAGACACAATGGAGACATCTATTGTTGTTTTCCCTGTTTACTGCCAAAACATCCCCGGACCCGTCAAGATGTTTTTAAAACAACTGACTTCAAAATATGTTATCCTGATCGCTACATATGGAAAAATATCTTACGGTAATGTGCTGCATGAAGCTGCCAAAATGCTGCAAGGACAGGTCATCGCAGGTGCTTATGTACCTACTGGCCATACTTTTTTAAACGAAAGCACAGATTCCGAGTTCGAAGAATTGATGCCTGTGCTTGAACGGATAAAGGAACCGCAAAAAGCTGTCATACCTAAAACCCACAAGAACATACTTTCAAATATATTCCCTTCCCTTCGCAGCCGTATCGGTGTAAGAATAACAAGGACCAACGCCTGCCGCATGTGTAACGCGTGTGCAAGGAGTTGTCCGATGAATGCTATTAATAACGGAAGCATCGGATCAGATTGTATCAGGTGTATGCGTTGTGTTACAAATTGCCCCAACAACGCTTTACGCTCCACAAATCGTTGGATCCTGAAAAAATACCTGAACCATTACCACAAAAACGAGTTTAAGCTGTATATGTAATGGTATCCAAATCAGCTGTATGCCTTAAAAGGCGATGCTTTATCCACACCACAAATACACCGCCATTGCATTTTTCCGATATATATGTTATACTGAATATGAGGTGATAATATGGCAGTGAACAAACATCCCAATCCCAATCTGACAACGATCGAAACCGATCGCCTTATCATACGCAGATGGAAGATCGATGATCTTAACGATTTCTATGAATATGTTAAGGAGCCTGCTGTCATGCTCCGCGCTAACCTTATACCATATCCCAACAGGAGCGAGGCTCTGCGGCTGCTGAACCTTTATATCCAAAGCGATGAATTCTGGGCTATCGTGCTGAAAAGCACCGGTCAAGTGCTGGGGCAGCTGAAGATATATCCCGATAACAACCGTGGCAAGTACAGTCAGCGCAACACTGCAAAGTTCATAAACTATGCCCTTGCGGAAAATCACTGGGGCAACGGCTATATGACCGAGGCTCTGAAAGCAGCAGTGGAATTCGCATTCACCGAAATGAATACCGAGATACTTACAGCATTCCACTTCCCCGAAAACACAGCATCCCGCCGTGTACTGGAAAAATGCGGTTTCCGTTATGAGACCACTCTTGAAAATGGAATACTTGGCGTTGATAACGAATACCACACCGCCGTATACCACTCCATCATGAAGGATGATTATTTCAACACGGGTTTTAAACGTTTCTCTTCATCAAAATATAAATAACAAGGCTTGACAAAACCCATGGAATGTGGTAAAATGATCACATCCAAAACAGAATACTTCTCATGGGGGAGTAGCGGCGCTTGGCGTGGCAAGTCAACATACTGACCGTTTCGGTCTGGCTTGTCTTAATCAGCAAGACTCATGTGCAGCAGGATAGCTGTGCGTGAATTTGTTAGATCATAACAGACTCGGGCATGGCGCCCGGGTCTTTTTTGTTTCGGACAGGCATAATATTTACAGATACACGGAGGTATAAGATCATGTCACTTATCGAGCTTTTTCTGATCGCAGTAGGACTTTCAATGGACGCGTTTGCCGTCTCCATCAGCAACGGCACAGTTATCCGCAACAAAAAGAAGGCTGTTTTCGCAGCGCTGATGTTCGGCGTTTTTCAGGCAGGAATGCCGCTTATAGGATATTTCCTCGGCTCTGCATTTGCAGATTTCATCACACGCTTTGCTCCCATAATTGCACTGGGCGTTCTCGGAATCATCGGTGGAAAGATGATAATAGAGAGTATAGGCGAGCTTCACGGCAAGGACGGCAACGATAAAACCGCCATCAAAGAACCCAATATCGGTCTGATAATCGTACAGGCTGTGGCAACCAGTATAGACGCTCTTGTTGTGGGAGTCAGCTTTGCAGCTATGAGCGTGCAGATCGTTCCCGCAGTCTGTTTCATCGGCGTTGTCACCTTTGTTATAAGCCTTGTGGGAGTTTTCGGCGGCGTTAAGTTCGGACAGCTGCTTGGAGCTAAAGCCTCGTTGTTAGGCGGTATCGTGCTTGTTGTTATCGGTCTTAAAACATTCACAGAGGCAGTGTTCTTTGCGTGATCTGATGTTTGCGTCAAATCGGAACTTACCAGTGACGCAGTGACGCAGTGACGCTACGCTTACACCGCTTACACTGCTTACACTGCTTACGCAGAGTCGACAGCTGGCTGTCGATTCGTGCAAACTCCATTTCGCATTCCCCTAATGTAATAAAGATGGTCGCTTCGCTCCTGATGTTCATCCTCGCCGACGGAGGGTCGGCGTTTTCCTGCGGAAAAGCGGACGAACACACTGCGATTTTGCTATGCAAAACCATTACGTTTGCCACTGATCCCCTTTTAAAATGCGCCTACAACTTCCGATTTAACATCGATTTTTTACGTTTTTAAAATTTTTCTTCAAACCCCTTGAAAACGTTTTCAAAATATGCTATACTAGTCTCAATGGGCGGTGGCGGAGGTTTGCCGTACCGCTATATAACGACGAAAACAGAAAGGGAATTTCATCATGGAACACAAGATCTACTCACTCGAAATGGGTCCTGCAAAGTGCGCTGTTGACCTCGGCGACGGAAGCGAGCGCGGCGAGTACGTTAATCAGGACTATATCCTCCACAAGATGGGCAGACCCCACCGTGGAATCAGCCTTATGTACTGCTACTATCCTCTGGACAAGACCTGGCCTGTAAGAGCGCGTGAAGCCTTTGCAGATCAGGAGGTATCCTTCCAGTGGGATTATCCTTACGACGATTATTTCACCTACAAGGGCGGCATCGGCGGCACAACTGACGATGAGCCTTTCACCTGCATGAAGGATGTACGCCGTCACGGTCAGGATGTAATCCTCACCATGACAGTTGATCCCAACCTTACTGATGATTACCTCATCAAGATCGCTCAGGAGCTGCGCACCTACGGCCGTATGCAGCTGCGTATCAACCACGAGGCTACAGGTAACTGGTTCAGTTTCAACAAGCGCGCAAGCTATCAGGAGGTTGCGGACTTCTATGTTCGCTTCCATGACATCATCGCTAAGGAAGCTCCCAATGTAAAGACCATCCTTTGCATCGGCGGTGTCGAGCATCCCGAAAAGGGCGGCGAGATCGAGATGGAAAAGGAATTCGCAGAGGCTGTAAGAGCTACCGATATCTGGTCCGTTGATAAGTACATGGCTCTGCACTGGGGCTGGCCTTATGACGTGGCAGAGGTTGGCGGAAATTCCTTCGGCAGAAGCAAGGTATCCGACACATATAACCTCACAAAGATGTCCGAGAAGCGCTACAGAGAGCTTTGCGGCGGCGTGAAGAAGCCCATGGTAATGAGCGAGTTCAATGCTGACGGCGATGTTACAGGTCCCTACGAGCAGGCAGAGATGATAAAGGAATTCTGCGATCTGCTGAAGAACGATGAGGATCAGGGCTGGTTCAACGGCTTTACCTTCTATCAGTTCCGTGACCGTGGCAGACTGGGTCTTGAGATCGAAGATCCCAACAACAAGGATGTGGGCATCGAGCAGCCTGCTATGCAGACATATAAGGAGATCATCCACGACGAATACTTCTACCCCACAATGAAGCCGGGCGAGGAGATCGCACTCCCTGCAAAGCTGCGTTGGGGCGGCTCTGAGGACAGCACAGGTCTTGCTATTCCCCTCCACTTTGAGAAGAATCCCGTATTCTGCGAGCTTACCTTCGACGAGCCTCTGAACCTCATGATGGAGATCAACGGCAAGTGGTTCTACAAATCCCCCGAGGCTAAGACCATCGACCTTATGTCCGCATTCTACGAGAAGCCTCTGGATGGCGAGGCTGACCTTACTCTGAAGATCTTCGCACCTCCCGCAAGCGGCGAGAACGATCCTTCTCAGGGCGAGGACTGGCAGACAAACTACTACACCACCATCAACAAGCTGCCTGATATCCGTATCAGATATGCAGCGATCCTCCCCGCAGTAAAGTAATTTCCAACATATTTTCACCCGCCGTTTTCACACGACGGGTGATGTGCTGAAATAACAAAATTTTCTTTCAATATTTTTTTGCAACCTTTTGAAGATATGCATAGTGTTATCTGCGGTGAACGAAATATGCAGAACACTTTGCCGCCGTTCACTTACCGAGGTATCAGATATGAACTACAAAACTGATTTTGACGCACTGCTCAAGGGGCTGGAAGAAAAAAAGACAGACCCGAACAAACTTATCACAGAAGATCCCACGCCAAACACTCAGCGACTGTTCGATTTCCTCAAAGAATGCTATGGAAAGAAGCACATCTCAGGTCAGCAGTACCTTTTTGAAAACGAGCTGGAGGATCTGGTGTACTACCGCTACTGCGGAAAGATCCCCGCTATCAGAGGCTATGACTTCATGGGCATAAGCGGTCTGGGCGGAGGCTACGATCAGATCGAACGCGCTCTCGACTGGGCAAGGAACACAGGCGGTATTCTTACCATGTGTTGGCACTGGTATGCTCCTGACGATCTGAACGATCCCAAGAAGCTAGCTGCATTCTATTACAAGACCACAAATTACGACCGCAAGACGGGCTTTGATATGCTCCGTGCCGTGGAGGACGGAACTCCCGAAAACGAGTTCGTAATCCATGAGATAGACCTTGTGGCTGAGCAGCTCAAGCGTTTTGAAGCCGAAGATATCCCGATAATCTGGCGACCGCTGCACGAATCAAACGGCGGCTGGTTCTGGTGGGGAAACCGTGGCGAAGAAGTGGCTGACGGCGAGGAAAGACCCAGCGTTTCCGCATACAAAAAGCTCTGGTACATGATATTTGACCGCATGATGAACTACCACAAGCTGAGAAACCTCATCTGGGTGTGGAACGGACAGAGCAAGGAAATGTCGGTACATCCGAATACATTCGACTTTGCAGGAGAGGATATCTACTGTGACCCGCCTCATCACGGCTCTCAGGCAGCAAAGTTCAGTGAGGAGCTTTCTTACGGTCACGGCAAGATGCTGACGCTCTCCGAATGCGGAAGCATACCCGATCCCGACGAAATGGCTAAGGACGACGCCATGTGGCTGTGGTGGCTGCCCTGGTGGGGACAGTTCGTCTACGACATCGGCGAGGACAGAAGACCGTTCCTTGACGAAAACGGTATGCCCCGCCCTAACCCTAAGTACATGGATGAGGAATTCATGCGCCGTGTATTCAACGACGAGCGCGTGGTGACTCTCTGTGACCTTCCCTGGTACGATGAGAAAAAGCACCGTCTGCCGACGGCACTGCTGAAAAATCTCGACAAAGCCGAGGAAAAATAAATAAACAGGAACAGAAGAACATTCAAACTGAAAGGAAAGAAACAACATGAAAAAATTTATGACACTCGCAGCTATTCTCGCTGCACTCACACTTACCGTAACAGGATGTTCCAAGGGCAACGAAAGCTCCTCCGATGTTACATCCGAAGCAGGCTCCTCCACTGTTGAGTCCACCGTTGAGGCAGGCACATCTGACGCAGGTGCTTCCGACACCGAGAACGAATCCGCTCTGACTGCCCTCAACATGGCAGCAAACGCACTTGCAGCAACCGAGTGGCCCGCTATGATGGAGATCCCCGATGCTGAGACAGCTTCCATGCTGCTGGGTATCGATGTTTCTCTCTGCGAGGACTACTACCTCTCCACACAGCTCATGAGCGCACAGCTCAACGAGATAATCGTAGTAAAGCCCTCCGCAGGCAACGAGGCAGCAGTTAAGGAGCAGCTGGACGCTCACTTCGCATACATCAAGGACGGCGCTGCTTTCTATCCCGCACAGGAAGAATCCGCTGCAGGCTCTGTTCAGGGCGAGACCGAGGACGGCTATATGTATATCATCGTTCACGCTGAAGGCGCAACTATCGCTGACTCTCTGCTGACAAATCCTCCCGCTGAGATGCCCTCCGTTGACGATGTTGCTCCCGAGGAGGATATGGGCGGCATGGAGCCTATGCTCCCTATGTCCCTGACAATGGCTGACGCAACTTATGCAGCTGTTGAGTGGCCCTCTATGATGCCTGTTGACGATCCCGAGCTGGCACTCAGCTTCTTTGGCATCGACACCGCTCTCTGCGAGGACTACTATATTGCAAACCAGCTCATCTCCGCACAGCTCAACGAGATCATCATCGTTAAGCCCGTTGCAGGCGCAGAGGCTGACATTCAGGCACAGCTGGACGCTCACTTTGAGTATATCAAGACCGACGCTGCATTCTATCCCGAGCAGGAGCCTTCCGCCGAGGGCGCTGTAATGGGCGAGCTTGACAACGGTTACAAGTATATCTTCGTACACGAGTTCGGCTCTGTTGTAGCAGACGCTGTTGCAGCTTCTATCCTTGCATAATTGATATGACAGCATAAATACAATGGGGAGACATACGTCTCCCCATTATTTTTATTCCGCGAGCACCGTCAACGCCCTTGCCATGCTCTCGCCCAGAAGTTCCGCACAGTAAAGCGCTTCGTCAAGGGAGTTGGCATGGCTGCCAACCTCAATGAGCAGCGAACCTGTGGTGATATGCTGATTGTAATTGCGGTAATCAAACAGCACCGCACGGGCAAGTTCAGGATACATCGCACCCGAGAAATTCTGTATCAGCGCAGCAAGCTTGTAGTTCTCCATATAATGCGGCATATTAAATCGACCATCGTCACAGCCTGCGATTATCATGAACTGAGCCGCATTGCGGCCGTCTATCTCCGCAACAGGCGCTATGCGAGTGCCGTCAGGCTCTGCAATGGCGTCACGGTGGAGATCTATCACGATCTTTATACTCGGATACTGCTCCAGTGCGGCACGGATAGTCGCCTCACTGCGATCGTATGAGCCTGTATAGGACGGATGATCGTGCAGTGTTCCATCGTGAAGCACCGAAATGCCGTTATCGGCAAGAGTCTCTGCCAGCACCTCCCCCACTGCTATCATATTATGACGGGGATCCCTCGTGCGAGAGGGGAAATCCGCGTCAAAATAGCTGCGGCTGTATGGCTCAAAGCTTTCGGTGGTGTGAGTGTGAACGATCAGCACCTGCGGCTCTGCAGAATACAGCTCGATATCAAGTTCCGGCAGTTCTTCCGCTGCTGAGAGAAGCTCATCATCCGTCACATGGGTGCAATTTCTCACCTGTGCACCGCTTGCGAGAGTTATGTAACCCACGCTGTCGCTGTAACTGTATGTCCGTCTCACGGTTGCACCGCTGTTTTCGCCCTCGGCTGTGTAATCCAATCCATCGTCAAAAAATG
>JAZKZL010000076.1:0-6654 GCA_045612645.1 Oscillospiraceae bacterium | reverse complement strand
CTGTTCCTGTTCACAAAGCCGCATGCCACACTGCTTATCACAGGCATGAAGCAGCTGATAAGAGGTTTCATGTGGCTGATGACACGAAACGGCGAGTTTGAACCCACAGACGATCTTGTTTTCGGCGGCGAGGGCGAGGGCAACTTAACTGTAGGCGAGGCGGACAACTCCTTTGCCGAGGCTACTACGATACTCATCGTCCTTGCGCTGCTTGCGATAGTGTTCGCGTTCCGAAAGCAGCTTGCGGAGTTCTTCAGAGAGATCTTTGCGCCGCTGTTCAGGCTGCAGGAGCCGACCGAGACTCTCGCCTACACCGACGAGGTGACCGAGCTGCCCGAGGCGTACCGCGCTCCCCTCTCCCGCAGAAAGAGAGAGCAGCAGCTATATAAGCAGTTCAGGAAAGAGACAGACTCCGTGAAGAAATACCGCATCGGCTACAAACTGATGCTGTTAAGACTGCAGGACACGCCCTTTGCGACTGTTCCCACCGACAACACGGACATCCACCGTGTCAAGGGCGAGAACGGTCTGAGAAACGAGCGCGTTCAGCAGATAGTGTCCATATACAACGACGTCCGCTATAAGGGCAGAGTCCCCTCGGCTGAGGAAATGGCTCTTGCAGAGGCGTTTATTGAAGAGATCAGGAGATAATGCTATGACATTCAGAAAACTTTTAAATTCAGACCGTCACATACTGCTTGACGGCGCTATGGGAACTATGCTCCAGAGGAGCGGATTAAAGCTCGGCGGTCTGCCCGAGGAGCTTAACTTCACCGACCCCGAGCTTATCGAGGGCATCCACCGCAAGTATATCGAGGCGGGCGCTATGGCGGTGTACACCAACACCTTCGGCGCCAACCGCCACAAGCTGCAGCACAGCAGATATTCCGTGACGGAAGTGGTGCAGCAGGCTGTTGCAATAGCACGAAAGGCGTGCGAGGGCAGCGAGGCTCTTGTAGCGCTTGACGTGGGCGCTATCGGACGTATGCTGCGCCCGACGGGAGATCTCCCCGTGGCTGAGGCTTACGATATCTTTAAGGAGATAATGGTCGCAGGAAAGGACGCTGACTTCATCGCCATCGAGACCATGACCGACCTTGCCGAGATAAAGACAGCGCTTCTCGCAGCGAAGGAGAACACCGATCTGCCCGTTATCTGCACCATGTCCTTTGAGCAGAACATGCGCACATTCACAGGCTGCAGCGCTGCGGCCATGGCGCTGACCCTCTCCTCTCTCGGTGCGGACGCAGTGGGCATGAACTGCTCTCTCGGCCCTGCTGAGGCTATGCCCATAGTGGACGAGATACTGAAATGGAGCAGCGTGCCAGTCATCATCCGACCCAACGCAGGTCTCCCCGACCCTGCCACCAACGAATACAATGTGACTCCCGAACAGTACGCCGCTCTCATCGGCGAGATGGCGGACAAGGGCGTGAAGCTTTTCGGCGGCTGCTGCGGCACAAGTCCCGAATATATCGCAGCAGTGGCAGATGTGCTGAAAGACCGCCGCATATGCTGGCAGAGACCGCACATCCCTGCGGCGGTGTGCAGCCCCTCCACAGTGGTGGAGCTTGACACCGTGCGCATCATCGGCGAGCGCATAAATCCTACGGGCAAGAAGCTTTTCAAGGAGGCTCTGAAGCGCCGTGACCTTGACTACATCATGCGTCAGGCGATAGATCAGGTTAACGCAGGCGCTGAGATACTGGATGTGAACGTGGGTCTGCCCGATATCGACGAAAAGGAAATGATGCTTGCGGCGGTGGACGCTGTGATGTCCGTGTGCGACGCTCCGTTACAGATAGATACCACAGAGCCCGACGTGCTTGAAGCTGCGCTGCGTGTCGTGGCAGGAAAGCCGATAGTGAACTCCGTAAACGGCGAGGAGGAAAAGCTCCGCACGGTGCTGCCGCTCGTAAAGAAATACGGCGCTGCGGTGGTGGGTCTTACCCTTGACGAGAACGGCATTCCGAAATCCGCTGAGGAGCGCTTTGCCATTGCAGAGCGTATACTGAATGCCGCTCTCTCCTACGGCATCCCGAAAGAGGATGTGTACATCGACTGCCTGACCCTCACCGCCTCCGCCGAACAGGAGGGCGTGACAGAGACCCTCAAGGCTCTGCGCAGAGTAAAGGAAGAGCTGGGACTCAAAACTGTCCTCGGCGTTTCAAATATCTCGTTCGGTCTGCCGAACAGGGAGCTGATAAACTCCACATTCCTCACGATGGCTATGCAGAACGGTCTTGACCTGCCCATTATCAACCCCAACATCGCATCCATGGCAGGCGCAGTGCGTGCTTTCAGGCTGCTTTCGGGCTACGACAAGGGCGGTGCGGAATTCATCTCCGTTTACGGCGGCGAGACCGCAAAGGCTGCTCCCGCAGCGGTGCAGGAGGTGGATATCTCCTACGCAGTGTCGAACGGACTTAAAGCAGAGTGCGCAGCCGCAGCCGAGAGACTTCTCGCAAACGGTGCAGAGCCGATGGATGTTATCAACGAGCAGCTCATCCCTGCCCTCGACACCGCAGGCGAGCGCTTTGAAAAGGGTACTATCTTCCTGCCGCAGCTGATTCAGTCCGCAGGTGCGGCGCAGGCTGCTTTCGATGTGGTGAAGCGTGTTATCTCCGAGCGTGGCGGCGACAGCGAGAGCCGTGGCCGTGTAGTCCTCGCAACGGTAAAGGGAGATATCCACGACATCGGCAAGAACATCGTAAAGACTCTGCTGGAGAACTACGGCTTTGAGGTCATCGACCTCGGCAAGGACGTGGACTATCAGGCAGTGGTGGACGCCGCGATAAAATACGATGTGCGTCTTGTGGGTCTCAGCGCCCTCATGACCACCACCTTAAAGAGCATGGAGGCGACCATCGAGCTGCTCCGTCAGAACAACGTGAACTGCAAGGTAGTTGTGGGCGGTGCGGTGCTTACTCCCGAATACGCCGAGAAGATAGGCGCTGATTTCTACGCAAAGGACGCTAAGGAAACGGTGGATATTGCGAAGAAGGTCTATGCTTGACAGAATACTCGATGATTACAGATTCAGCGGATTTATATATACTTCCGATGGCGACAGATTCCTCACGCACGGCTTGGCTGACTACGAGAACAATATCAGCTTTGAACGAACGAGCCGATTCTGCATAGCTTCGCTGACAAAGCAGTTTACTGCTTTTGCTGTAATGCTGTGTATGGAAAAGGGTCTGCTTGATATTGAATGCAATGTCGACCGATATATCCCCGAATATATTTACGGCGATAAGATAACTATCAGAAATCTGCTGGATATGACATCGGGAATAACAGGTGCTTATTCATCGGAGGATGAGGTAAATGCAGTTTCAGACTGCTTTAACGGCGATACCGTACACAAGGAATATTGGGAAAAGTACATTGCCTGCTTCATTTCAGAGTTCAGCGAGGATAGTTTATTCGACTACCTTAACAGTCAGCCACCCTCATTTGCGGCAGGAGAGGATTATCTTTACTCAAACTTCAATTATCTGCTGCTCGGCATTATCGTTCAAAGAGTATCAGGAATAGGTTTAAATGAGTTTATATCTGAACATGTTTTCAGCATTCTCGGCATGAATGACACCTTCTTTTGCACATCCAAAGCAACCGTCAAGGGATATGACCGTGACCTATGCACCGAACTTCCTGATTACAGCGGTGCTGATTTCGGTATGGTTTCCACTATTGACGATCTCATCAAATGGTGCAGCGCTTTGCTGAACAGGCGTATACTCAGTTCGGAAAGCTACGATATGTTTCTTTCTCCGAACAAATTTGGATATTGCTTCGGACTGCACAAAGCCGAGGGAAAGAATGTATATCGTCATGATGGCGTTATGATGACTATGCAGATTGAAATGTCATTTGATTATGACAGCGGTGAAATAAGCATCGGCTTAATGAACAGATTGCCTGAGCCATCAGACGACCGCCGTATAATGTATTATCCTATCAACGATGTTGATGACGGAAAGGTAAAGCTGGAAGTCTGGGATATGCTGAGCGGCGCTGAATTTTCGCTTTATTCACTGGAGCTGCTTGATACTGACGGTAATACGTGTTATTCAGTAAAGACTGATGATATTCCGATATTATCAGTCAAGAATAACGGCAAACAGCGTAACGCAACTGAGTTTACCACTGAGGAAGAGCGCTCGATATGTCTGGATATGAACGCAGTACTGAGCGGCGATTATAAAAAGAACGATAAATACTATCTGCGTGCAGAAGCATACAGCACCGAATTATCTCAATTGGGTATGGTGCATTTAAGTAACGGAGAATGGGTCAGCAGATATTATAATGTTTTCCATCAACGTAAAAGCGCATTGGGTTTATTTATTGAAGCCGTTTCCATAGTTGGCACATAATTGATACGACAAGGAGTTCCGATGAACAACAAGAAGCTCACAAAAGCGCTCCGCAAGGAGCTTAAAGCCGTGGAAAAGCAGGAGCAGCGCATGGAGCGTGCGGCACTGAAAGCGAAGGACTCGGCGCTGAAAGAAAAGCTGCAGAGCAAGATACCGCAGAAGATATCTAACGGACTTGAAGCCGCATTCTGCAAGGGTTTCGGCACTGTTTTCGGCAAGGGTACGGCGGTGGTGGAGAAGCTCTACAACAAGGAGAGCGTGCAGGCTGACCACAAGATTCGCAGCTACGCCGTGCAGCTGAAAGGCGGCAGAAAAGAGCTGAAACAGGTGCGCAAGGCTGCGGATGCTGCGTCAAATCTGAATTTCGCTGTTACTGCGGCGGAGGGCGTGGCACTGGGTCTGCTGGGTATCGGACTGCCCGATATCGTGGTGTTCCTCGGAATGCTGCTGAAGGGAATCTACCGCACGGCGCTGGACTACGGCTTCGACTACGACAGCAACACCGAGCGCTATCTCATTTTAAAGATGATGCAGACCTCCCTGCTGAAGGGCGAGGAATGGTCGCAGAGCAACGCCGAGGTGGATGAGATGATATCGGGCGCCTTCACCGTGACCGAGGAGGAATACAAGGCGCAGATGTCCGCCACATCCTCCGCTTTTGCTATGGATATGCTGCTGCTGAAAACTATTCAGGGCATCCCGATAGTGGGCATTATCGGCGGCGTTTCCGACCCCATCTACTACAGCAAGGTGCTGAAATATGTGAAGCTGAAATACCGCAAGCGGTATTTAATGAATATTGAATAATGAATATTGAAAAATGAATAATTGTGGTGCGGCTTCGCCGCTGATTTCAAATACGTCGCTGTAGGCGACCTCAATTATTATTCATTATTCGTTATTCTCTGTTCACTATTCAATAAAGCGCAGCGCCATTCCCCTTTCCTTGGGAATTCCATAAACAAAAAGCCACTTCCGATGTGAAAACGGAAGTGGCTTTGTATTTTACATAAAGGGTTGAGTTTCTGTTATCAGAACAGCCTGCAAACGTAGTGGTCTCGCTTGCGAGATCGGTTTTCCTTAAGGGAAAACCGAAACGGAGTTATTGCGCTGTTGTTCTTTAGAACAGCTGAGCGAGCTTTGCAGCAGCGCCGATGTTACCAGCAGCGTACAGTCTGCCATCTGCGAGAGCGTCAGCGATAGTCAGCTTGCCATCGATGATTGCGAGAGCATTCTCAACTGCGATAGCAGCAACGAGATCGTTCTCGATGTAGTCGTAAGGAGCAACTGTCAGCTTCTTATCCTTTACTTCGATGTACATATGAGCCTCGAATGCGCCGTAGAGCTTGATGTCAACAGCAACCTTACCATCGATGTTCTTAGCCTTCTTAGCGTCCAGCTTCTTAGCGAGCTTAGCTGCGATATCCTGAACGGTGATCTCCTTCTTCTTGGGAGCCTTCTTGGCAGCAGCCTTAGGAGCAGCCTCTGCCTTCTTGGCAGCAGCCTTGGGAGCAGCTTTCTTTGCAGCAGGCTTTGCCTCTGCCTTCTTTGCGGGAGCCTTTGCAGCCTTAGGAGCAGCCTTCTTTGCAGCCTCAGCCTTAGGAGCTTCCACTGCCTTGGGAGCCTCTACCTTTACCTCTGCCTTGGGGGCTACTGCCTTGGGGGCTTCTGCCTTTGCGGGAGCAGCCTTTACCTCAACAACGGGAGCAGCAGCCTTAACTTCTTCGATCTTCTTAGCTGCGGGAGCAGCCTTCTTTGTTGCCTTTGCCATAACTCAATATTCCTTTCAAAATACATATTGATCCTGCAAAAACAGGAAAATTTAATTTGACACCATTATAATAACATATTTTTTCGGATTTTTCAACCTTTTTTCAACAAAAAATGGTTAAGAACGACACAATTTTATCATTCAACGGGGATTCCGCCGCCACCGCTCTCTATTCCACCCGATGCGGGAGGATCATCCTCAGGCTCGTCAGTCTCCCAGTCTGCCCAGGGATCCCATGTTTCGGCGTCGGGGATGTCCTCGGTCTCGGAGCTGTCGGCGGTTTCGGGAGCGGCAGGCTCCTCGGTCACGGGGATCTCAGGCTGAACAGGCTCCTCTGTATCGGGAGTGACAGGTTCCTCGGTTTCGGGAACGACAGGCTGTTCTGTTTCGGGAACGGACGGCACAACAGGCTCTGTCGGCTCCACAGGCACTCCGCTGCTGCCGCTGCCCGCATGGTAGATCACGGCTTTGGGCTCCACCTGATTTTTGTATCCCAAAATT
>JAZKZL010000075.1:0-4702 GCA_045612645.1 Oscillospiraceae bacterium | reverse complement strand
AACATGAGCGAACAGAACAATGGGCCCATCGAAGAACAGCAGTCCGAAAGGGAAGATAACGGTATAAGTGCGGCGGTAAATGCACGGCATAATATCCATTGTCTTACCATCATCGGTCAGATAGAGGGACATTATATCCTTCCTCCGCAGAATAAGACGACTAAGTATGAGCATATTATGCCTGCGCTTGTTGCCATCGAGGAGGACAGAACTATCGAGGGGCTGCTTATCGTGCTGAATACTGTGGGTGGAGACGTCGAAGCAGGACTTGCAATATCCGAGCTTATCGCAGGAATGTCAAAGCCTACGGTCTCTATAGTTGTGGGTGGAGGTCACTCAATCGGTGTGCCTCTTGCAGTAAGCGCAAAGGTAAGCTATATCGTTCCTTCCGCCACCATGACTATACATCCTGTGCGTATGAATGGCATGATGCTCGGTGTTCCGCAGACGATGTCCTACTTTGAGCGTATGCAGGATCGTATTACCAAATTCGTCACTGATAACAGCAACATTGCTCCCGAGCGTTTTAAAGAGCTTATGATGGAAAAGGATGAGCTGGTAATGGATGTCGGCACGGTGGTCAATGGAGAGACCGCTGTAAAGGAGGGTCTTATCGACCGTCTCGGCGGACTTTCAGACGCGGTTGAATGTCTGTATGAGCTTATAGAAAGCCGTTCCGAAAAGCCTAAAGCGGCGAAAAGAACGTCTATCTCATCTAAACGCTCCGTAGGCAGACCTAAAGGAAGTGCGACCAAAGCCTCAGGCTCATCACGAAAGCGAAATATAAGTGCATCCATCTCGCCGATGAACAGCAGGGATTGGAGAGGCGAACGATGATGCATACTATAATTTCACTGAATGATATTTTTGCGTCTGTTGATGATCCTTATATCATCACCGAGTTATCTGACAGTGGCTACAATGAATACGTCACTGTTAACGGGCAAAAGCGGCTGCGCAGATGTTTTTCCACAGATCCGCAGGATTATCTCAGACTACAGTAAAACACCCACGCAAGTGGGTCTACATATAAAAAGGGGAATAAATATGGACTACATAACGGTAATAATTCAGGCAATCGTGCAGGGACTCACGGAATTTCTGCCCGTATCCAGCTCGGGACATCTTTCAGTGCTGCAGCACATCACGGGTATAGACGGAGAAGCGGCCCTCATACTTTCGATCGTTCTGCACCTCGGCACGCTTGTGGCAGTGTTTGCTGCATTCTGGAAAACAATATGGGGAATGATAAAGGAATTTTTCCTGACGATAAAGGATATCTTCACAGGAAAATTCTCCTGGAAAGGCATGAACGGCACACGCAGAATGATGTTCATGGTTATAATCGCTACACTGGTGCTCGTGCCCGTATATTTCTTCGAGAGTTTCTTCACCTCACGTCAGGGCGACGGAGATATCGTGTTTGAGGGCGTAGCTTTCCTCTTCACAGCGATGCTGCTGTTCCTTTCCGACAAGTGCAGCCATGGAAAAAAGCAGGGCGAGGATATGAAACTTCGCGACGGACTTACTGTCGGTATCTTCCAGTGTGTGGCACTTTTCCCGGGAGTATCCCGCTCAGGCACCACCACAGCGGCAGGTCTTTTCTGCGGCCTTAGCAAGGATACAGCTGTTACATTCGCTTTTATACTCGGCATACCCGCAATTCTCGGCGGCAGCGTGCTGGAGTTGGGAGATGCACTCGCGTCCGATATGCAGCTTGACTGGATAGCACTCGGCATCGGCTTCGTGATCTCCGCAGTTGTTGGTTTCCTTGCGATAAAAATGGTTGCATGGCTGCTGAAAAAAGATCGCTTCAAGATATTCGGTGTGTATACTCTCCTACTCGGACTCGCCTGCGTTGCAGCAGGAATGTGGGAGCATCTGACAGGTAATTCTCTGATATCTTTATTACAGTAATATATTTCTGACTAACGAAAAGGGATGTTCAATAATGGCTGAAAAGAAAACTACATCAACAACAAGACCAACATCTTCACAGGGAAGCAAGACGGCAAAGAATAAAGGCACCACATCTTCCAGAACCTCCAAGAAGCTTGAGCAGGAAAAGCAGCGACTGCGCGAAGAAGCGCTCATGAAGGAAAAGGTACGCAGACATATCACATCTGTTATTCTGTTTGCTTCGGGCATATTCCTGACTCTCTGCGCTATAATCCCGGGCTCCGAGGGATGGCGCCTGCTGTTTGATTTCATGCATGGTATGTTTGGCTATTCAGCATATCTGATAGGCCCATCCATGATTTACATAGCAGTTCTGTTGTCATCAGACAGACCAAAGCGACAGATCAGAAACACTATCATCAGTCTTTCTCTGTTAATGCTTATGATAAGCGCTGCCGTACAGATATTTGTTGTAGGCAAGCCTGAATCCGATGGCTTTTTCACGCTGATAAAGGACCTTTATGTTGATGGTATGGAATTCCACGGTGGCGGTGTTCTGGCTCTGTTTGTCGGAGAGCCGTTGCTGCTGCTCGGTAAGGTGGGAGCAGGCATTATTATCATACTGCTTGCGCTTGTATATTTCCTCATCGTATCTAAGCTGACGGTGGTCGATTTTCTTCATCACCTGTCTGACCCCATAAAGAAGACAAAGGATAAGGCAGTTGAGCATCATCGCCGCCGTGCCGAGGAAAAGGCTATAGCTGAAGAGGAATTCGAGCGCATGGAGCAGGAGCGTATCCTCGCTGAGATCGAAGCCGATGTAGCAAAGCAGGAGAACGCTGAGAGACTCAGCCGTATCGCTCATAGCATTGATAAGGATGTTGAAGCTGCAAGAGCGGCTGATATCACACCGAACGCTGCCGGTCAGAATGTTGTGCAGCAGCCTGCTGAGGAAAAGAAGCCCGAGCCTCGTAATATCCTTCAGGAGCAGACAGAGGACAGCGAAGAATACCTCAAGGCTGTTCAGGATTTCATTATGCAGCGGAACAGACCGATACTGGAAGCTGCCGAGGCACAGGAACGAGATCCGTTAGAGGATACTGACGGTGAACTTGTGGATATAAAGGATGCAATCAAACGTTTCAATGAGGAGGAGCCCAAGCCCAAGCCTGTCAAAGAGATCGTTGATGCGCCCAAAGCCGATATTTCCACTTCCGATGAAGCTGAACTTCCTTTTGACATTGATGACGTAGTGCAGCAGGTTGCTCCTGTAACGCCCATGAGCGGAAAGATTCCTCAGGTAGCTGAAAAGAGAACTGAAAGTGTTGTTCAGCCTAAGCCCGCAGCTGCACCCGAAGTAAAGCCCGCAGCACCAGTTAATACTGTTCGCACAAGTAGTGAAAATCCTCAGATTAAATTGAGCGATGTTTACACACTCCCGCCTGTAACACTTTTGAATCCCATTGAAAAGAAGATGGCACAGCAGGATATCGACAGTGAGATAAAGCGCAATTCCGATACCCTTGTTGAGACTCTGAAGAGCTTTGGTGTACAGACTAAAATCGTTGGCGTAAGCCGTGGACCCTCTGTAACCCGTTATGAGCTTCAGCCTGCTCCCGGTGTAAAGATATCCAAGATAACTAACCTTGTGGATGATATCGCACTTAATCTTGCCGCTGCAGGTGTGCGTATTGAAGCGCCTATCCCGAATAAGGCGGCAGTAGGTATAGAAGTGCCTAATAAGGTTAAGGATACCGTATATTTCCGTGAACTGGTGGATGCTCCCGATTTCAAGAAGAGCTTTGATAAAAAACTTGAAACAGTTCTCGGTAAGGATATCAGCGGTGAGACAGTTACCTGTAACGTTGCAAAGATGCCGCATCTGCTTATCGCAGGTACAACAGGCTCTGGTAAATCAGTTTGCGTAAATTCCATTATCATGAGCATCCTGATGAAATCCACTCCCGATGAGGTGCGTCTTATCATGGTTGACCCCAAGAAGGTTGAATTCATGATGTACAATGGCATTCCCCACCTGCTCATTCCCGTAGTGACAGACCCCAAGAAGGCAGCAGGCGCACTCGCATGGGCTGTAAATGAGATGCTGAACAGATACAAGATGTTCTCCGAAAACAATGTCCGTGACTTCGGCGGCTATAACGAGCTTGCCGCTGACCCTGACAGTGGACTCAAAAAGATGTCCCACATCGTTATTTTCATCGATGAGTTAGCCGATCTGATGATGGCGTCTCCCAAGGATGTCGAGGACAGCATCGTGCGTCTTGCACAGATGGCTCGTGCAGCAGGTATGCACCTTGTTATCGCCACACAGAGACCCACTGTTAACGTTGTAACTGGTCTTATCAAGGCTAATATCCCCAGCCGTATCGCACTGATGGTTGCATCCCAGATGGATAGCCGTGTAATCCTCGACGGCGGCGGAGCGGAAAAGCTGCTCGGTAACGGTGATATGCTGTATATGCCTGTTGGTATGCCGAAGCCTGTCCGTGTACAGGGCTGCTACGTTTCCGATAAGGAAGTAGAACGCACTGTTGAGTTCATCAAGCAGACCTTTGCCGCTGAATACGATGAAAGTATCATTGAGGAGATTGAGCGTCAGACCGAGATGGTCAATGCCGCCGACAACAAGGGTGGCTCTTCGGGCGGCGGTGACGGCGATATTGACGACAGCGACGAGAAGCTCGAAGAAGCTATCGATCTCGTCGTTGAGGCTGGTATAGCAAGCACATCCTCACTGCAGCGTGCGCTGAAGCTCGGCTACGGCAGAGCGGCACGCCTTATC
>JAZKZL010000074.1:0-40154 GCA_045612645.1 Oscillospiraceae bacterium | reverse complement strand
GAAGGCAACCGCAACCAGCGGCAAGATCACTGTAACATGGACAGGCGTAAGCGGCGCAACAAAGTATAAGGTACGCCGTCACAACGGCACAAGCTGGGCAGACTACAAGACAGTAACCACCACAAGCCTTGCAGATACTTCCGTAACTGCAGGCAAGACCTACAAGTACGCAGTATATGCGTATGTAGGCGGCACCTGGAGTCCCGCATCTGCAACAGTTTCCGCAACAGCGAAGTAATAAACATTAATACAATGATCGGCACAGTCAGTTGGCTGTGCCGATCTTTTTTGTTGAATTATTTAGATGCTGTGGTCATCGTCTTATCATCTGATGTTATGATCATATCCTTATCTGATTGAATTTCCGCCATAACTGCAAGTATCTCTTCAGGAATTTCCTCGCCTGATTTGATTGCTTCTACTGCTTGAAGTACCTGATCCATGGGCATTCCCGATGCAATGATGTCATCCTTGTACTGCGCCATTACCTCTTCGATGTTTTCGGGAGTGATATCAAGGCTGCTCTTGCTGACAGGAACTTGCATTCCGTTGGAATCGATAGAATAATCCTCCCAATAGATCAGATCGCTTACAGTCACGAATTCATAACCCTTATCCCGCAGTGCAGTGAGAATATCGGGAAGTGCTTCGGTTGTGTTTTTGAGATCGTTATGGAACAACAGGATAGAGCCGGACTTTGTGCCATTAAGCACTCTTTCTGTGATGTTCTCGGGGGGTGGCTCCTTCCAGTCAATGCTGTCTACATCCCACTGGATAGGCTTCAGCCCCATTCCTTCAATGGTGGTTATCAGGTTATCGTCGTATTCGCCATAGGGCGCACGATAGAGCGTCGGCTCCTTGCCTGTTATCATTTTGATCTTTTGTGAGCATGCTTTAGTGTCGCTGATAAGCTCATTGACATTGATGCCCTCAACGTGTGGATGCTGATCTGAGTGGTTTTGTATCTCATGCCCCGCTTCGTAGAACATCATAACATCTTCCGGGTAGCGATCGCACCAGTCACCTGTTACAAAAAAGGTTGCTTTTGCGTCGAATTCATCCAGTATCTCGATAAGCTGAGAGGTGTTGGAATTCTCCCATGCCACATCGAACGTCAGTGCGATCTTATTGTCGCCACGTTCAACGTTATATATGGGCAGCTTGCGTTCCTGTGCCTGAGTGCCTACCGATGTAAATACAGCAACAGCGCCTACCGCTATAGCAGCAGTGACCATCGAAGCCAGAACCACGGCTCGTTTTACCTTTTTCTTTGTGAATGTTACCATCTGCATATTATATCCCTCCGTCTCGCAGTTCGGTCTTTTTTGTTGGAATATATATGCTTACGCACGGACAAATATGACAGGCTTTAAAAAATTCCCCCTGAAAGCAGGGGGAATCGAGCAATATTACTTTTTCATAAAGCTATGACGAATATTTTTCTTTTAAATAATCAAAGGTGGTCAGAGGCACAAATTCACGCAATTTATCCCATTTGTTTTCCTTGAGCAGCCTGCGGACCTCGCTTGCCGAGATAACGTCATTATCATTCGTTTTTCTGCTGATCTCCTTGAATTTAATATCATACAGGGGCAATATTTTCTCCATCTCCCTGTTGTATTGGTTAGTAATGTTATCAATAGGCTCGCTACCGGCAAAGCGGATCTTTATTCTTGCGGCTGGTGCGATCTCTTTGGCGAATAAAGTCACATCATTGGATGTGTCGATCACCCTATCCTGCAATTCGGATTTGTTGAAATATCCCTCAAATGTTAGTGAAGAGATTATAAATTCTCCGCTTTCCACCACAATAACATTATCCAGATCCTTTGTACCCTGGCGGACAAGCTCTATTCTATCCTTGAATGGGAAGAACGATCTATCCTCCTGAACAACAAAGATTATTAGATATTCACACTCTTTTGCTGCTGTTTCTATCAGATATCTGTGGCCCAATGTGAATGGATTGCAATTCATTACTATAGCACCGATATTTTCAGATCCGTGCATATCATTTTCCCAGATATCCGATATTTTTTTCTTGTATGCGTTCAATTGTTCCGCCTGTTTTGGTGAGAGATTGAAAAGTGATGCTTTATTCTTGTTCTCGGGCTGTACGATATTCAGATATTCCTCGTAATAGCTGTGTTCTTTCAGTGTTTTAAACACGCCTTCGGCAATCATTTTGTGTGCTGCTTCTGTCAGATGAGTCACATCGAAAAAAAGTTCTCCGTACTTATATGGGTTGGTTATCAGTTCATTGTTTCTGGCACGGTATTTTCCACCTAGTCCTATCACTATGTCACCTGACTTTAGCGGAAAAGTGTTGAATAGTTTTATCATTTCATCTTCAGCATCCAAACCATCCAGACACAGGCCGTAGTTTTCTACTAAAAAGCCCTTGTCAGCTGCATACTTATTTAACAGCATCTGTAGCTGGGATGAATATGTACCCTCATCTCTTACGCCAACACCCATAATATAGCAGGGACCCATGACGTATATAGTTCTTTTAGAGGTCTGAGGTTGATCTACTGTTATTCGGTGTCCGTTGACGATGTTGAAATGTTTGCCCCTATAATCTTCATAGTGTCTGGCACCATCTATTCCAATGTAGGCTTTTGAAGGAGGATTAAGCACTTCGGAAATATCATTTATGTCAGGTATGTATTGCTGTATTGCATATGCAATGTGGGGATGTTGGCATACGGTTGCAAAATTGATTCTGTTTTCCAGGATGAATCGTTCATTTTCGGTAACAGGTTTTTCGGGGAACATCGGAAGATCGATACTCATAAACACGACTCCGGGGTTCTGATCCATTATGTCCTTGATCCTTTTGCTGTAATCACGCCTGCAGGGCAGCCCCGGAGCGTAAGTGTCGAAGATCGTAAAATCGACCATTTCCTGTGTTGTTTTATTATATACAAGAAATGCTATTCCTCTGGTGCTGTTCAGTTTTTCCTTGAGCTTCCATATGATAGTTTCAGCATCATCAAAAGATATGGTAACACCTGAGTGGCTATAATTGGCATCAGTGCTTTCAAAGCCTATGCTCTTAACCGATATCTGCATCTTGCCAATGATCCTGTTAACTTCAAGCGATTTACCGCGGCATATATCTTCGGCAACGAGCTTGCCTGAGTCGATTATTGCAACATAAGATGCTCTGAATTTATCAGCAAGATTGATTCTTGTTCCTATGCTGCATAACTTTTGTGCAACTGGATAAGTGAAATCAGGGCTACCGGATGGGGTGTTACTGGAAAAGATAATAATGCAATGATCTTCGGTAAACCAGTTCAGCTTTTCGGCATATCGAACAAAATCATCTTCGTTACGCAAAGAGTCGGGAGTACGATTGTTATTATATATTTCATCGAGGTGCTTTGCAACATTGTTCCAGAATTGATACAGATCTATTTCCGAGTTTTCATCTTGCAGGGCATCGTACATCGCTGTTAATTCGGCCTGCAGGGCAAGACATTCATTTTCAGAGGCTATGAATTCAATAATATTGGTAATAAATGTACATATATCCCCTACCAACTGATCAATTACGTTTATATCGTTCTGTTTGATAAGAATGTCAAATGCCTCGTTCAGGGTGTTCAGCAATTCGGACAGTTTATCGTACATATGTTTTTTCATAAGTTTCTCCTTGTAGCAGATATGCGGAAATACGAAAATAACCTTCGGGCAATCATGCAATCTTGAAAGTACACAATACAATGCCTTATAGATATGTATGCTATCAAATTATTTTACCACAGTGTAAAGCGAGTTGTCAAGACTGTAACGGGCTGTACAGATGTTTGATATATTTTATATAAAAGAACAGATAGGGATAGAAACATATTATCCGTATTATATTTCATATTTCTGCGCTCGCTGTTGCGATTGCAAATTTGGTCTATAGCTAAAGAAAAACGATATTCTGACGATATTAATTATATGTATAATTATGTGATGATTTGAGGTACACTTATGAGAAAAGTAATGAAAGAAAATCTGATGGAAGTATTCAAGACTTTATACGAGGCTCATGATGTAGTTAAGGATTATATAGATAATGGCATGCGTCAGAATGCTTATGAATTGCTCTGCGATTGTCAGAATGCGGCTATCGATCTCGGAAATAAGATATACGAGGCAGAGGGTGATGGCTTTACCGGGATGAATAGCTTTGAGGAATATTGTGAAATAGTATATCAAACGGCTATCAGCGAGGATATCTGCGGAGAAGCGGCAAAGTTGGCGCTGGACGAGAAACTTAAGGTTTCAGAAGCGGTTGCAGAAACAATACCTGCAAAGTATGAGGTCGTATTCTTGCCCTATAAAGCTTCAATGTGGGATTCGTTGGAGAGCATATGGCGCGCTGCAGATGCTGACCCTGAGTGTAATGCCCGCGTTATTCCTATTCCTTACTATGACAGAAATCCCGACCATTCCTTTGCTTCGATGCATTATGAGGGTAAAGATTTTCCTGATTATGTTCCTATAACTCACTATTCCGAATATGACATTGAAAGCAATCATCCTGATATTATTTACATACACAATCCTTATGACAACTGCAATTATGTTACCAGTGTTGCACCTGAATATTATTCATTTGAGCTGAAGAAGCATACACCCATGCTGGTATATGTGCCATATCATATTTCGGGCTGTTTTTCGCGTGCCGGTAACGCTGCCGCAGATATTCCCAGTGCTTTCAGATATGTTGATAAGGTGATCCTTCCTTCACATGCTCAAAAGAATTATTATATCTCCGGCGGTATATCTGAAAATAAATTCATGGTTGTGGGAAGCCCCAAAATAGATTATATCGTAAATGAATTAAGCAATGTAGATGTTCCTGAGGAAT
The DNA here is from genome assembly GCA_045612645.1 of Oscillospiraceae bacterium. GTDB lineage: Bacteria > Bacillota > Clostridia > Oscillospirales > Ruminococcaceae > CAG-115. The sequence continues at coordinate 35,284 of JAZKZL010000074.1, read as the reverse complement.
GGAGCGAGCGTTGCAGCGACAAAAAGGTAATATTGCTTAATTCTACCATCGCCAGATTGCTTCAGGATCAGAGTTGGGGCAGTTCTATGCTTGATCTTTTGGCAAAATTTGATTCGGTCGAGGATATGGTTCTGTTGTGGCGTCCGCACCCACTGCTAAAAGCTACAATTGCTTCCATGCGTCCGCAGCAAGCCAAAGAATTTTCCGATGTTGTATGCGCAATGGAGTCGCACAGGAATGTGATCATAGACACTACACCGTCAGTTCATGCTGCAATGAAGTTGTCGGATGCACTTATCAGCGATTATAGCTCGATCGTTATGCAATATACATTTACCGGAAAGCCGGCTCTTTTGACCGACGGAACATCATCTGTTAAGGATGACTATATCGTGTGCACAGATTACTTTTCCAATTATTTCATCAACGATGGAGAGTCTGTGGAGGAGTTTGTGGCAATGGTTTGCGATGGATGTGATGACCGCATGGAAGAGCGTATCAGAACGTCAACGGCAAGTGTAGTTAATGCAGACGGAAGCTGCGGAATCAAAACGCATAAAGAAATCAAAGGCTTGTTGGAGGTCTGATAAATGAAAGTTCTTCAATTAAATGAACAGCAACTCAAGCAGACTCATGAGATCCAGGTTGAGCTCCTTAATCAGGTAGATAGAATATGCCGTAAGCATGATATAAAATATATGATCTGCGGTGGTACGCTTTTAGGCGCAGTGAGACACAAGGGTTTTATCCCCTGGGATGATGACGTTGATGTTCGTATGGAGCGCTGTGAATATGAGAGATTCTGCAAAGTATGTCAGCAGGAGCTTGACGGTGATAGATTCTTTTTCCAGACCTATAAGACAGATAAGAACTACCCCTGGTTTTTCGGAAAGCTCAGATACAACTATTCAAGATATGTGAGAGTTGGACAAGATCATCTCAATATGAATGACGGAATTTTTCTGGATATTTTCCCTACGGACGGTATACCTTCTAATGCTGTTGCGAGAACATTTGCTCTTATCAAATGCAAATTATTAAAAAAGATGTTGTATTCAATAGTCGGAAGCGTATATGAGAAAAATCCATTTAAGCGTATGGTGTATAAGCTGATGAATAAGTATCCTAAAAAACTTGTTTATAAGAGCTTTGAAGCTATGGCAAAAAAATATAGCGATCCCAAATACAAATATGTGATAGATTATTCTTTTCCTCCGCATATTATTAAACCTGATTATTTTCAGCGGAAATGGTTGCAGGAACTTATAGAGATCGAGTTTGAAAACAGAAGTTACCTTACTACAGCCTATTATGATATGTGGTTAACAGTGGGATATGGAAATTACATGGAGCTTCCGCCTGTGGATAAACGTCACGGTAATAATGATATAGTTATTTTCAGTATCGATGATGAGAATGTGCAGAAGGATCGTTGTTATTGTTTTGATGAAAGTTCCCACGATTAAATTTGTGCAAAGGATATAAGCACTATGAAAAAATACGGAATAGTGACATACTCAAAATATTTTAATTTTGTGAATTTCGGTTCCATGCTGCAATGCTATGCGCTTCAGCAGACACTGAATAAGTTGGGCGTTGATAACATCGTTGTTGATTATCGCAATGATGCGCTGCTTACAAAGGATATAAATGATCCGTTGAAAAACATGCGTGACAGGCGCATCATCAGCAGATTGGGTTGTCGTCTTAGTTATCCGCAAATACGAAAAGCGAATAAGAAATTTGATGATTTCTGGAATAAGCATTATCATAAGACAGATAAGATATACACCTCACGGGATTTTGATGAACTGGAGCTTGACGGCTACATCTGCGGTAGTGATACGATTTGGGATGTGGATGAATCCCAAGGCTTTGATCGTGGCTTTTTTGCGGATTTTGACTGTATGCACGGAAAGCATAATATCTCATATTCCGCAAGCATTGGCGACAGAGCTTTTGTTGAAGCGGACCGTGGCGAGCTTACTCGTATGCTCAAAAATTTTAAGCATATTGCAATGCGTGAGACAAATAACAAGGGTATAGTCGATACTTGCACAGATATTCCTATCACTGAGACGATCGATCCGACGCTGCTCCTGGATCGTTGTGATTATGAAAAGATCATGAAAGAAGTGAAACAGGAGAAGCCGTATATACTGCTTTATTCAAGGGAATACAATCCCGATATGGTCAGGTTTGCGGATAAGCTCGCTAAAAAATACGGTTTAAAGGTAATAGAGATCAGTCTCAGAATACAGAATTTTTACAAGCATAAAATGGCATACAACACAGGTGTGGATGAGTTTCTCGGACTTGTGAATAATGCTGAGTATGTTATCACAAATTCTTATCACGGTGCGATTTTTGCAATGCAGTTCAGGCGTGAATATTATGTGTTTTCGCGCTCGGGCTGCAGCAATAAAATAAAGGTCTTGCTGGAGAACGCAGGTCTGCAAGACCGTATGCTTGACTCGTCCCATTGCGAGGAGCAGAAAAAGATCGATTATGATGACGTGTGGAGACGGATAGCTGTCAGGCGTATTGATTCCATTGCTTATCTTAAGGAGGCGCTGAATATTGAATAATGAGTCGTACCTCATTACCGAAAAACGTTCACAATGTTCGGGTTGCGAAGCCTGTGTGCAGGTGTGTTCTCAAAATGCTGTTGCAATGAAGACTGATAATGAGGGTTTTCGATATCCTGTTATAGATAAAAGCAAGTGTATCGATTGCGGCAGGTGCTATGAGTGCTGTCCTACCAAGAGAGAGGAGCTTTTTTATCAGAATGAGCAGCACTGCTTTGGCGGATATTCAAATGATTCCGAGATATTGCTGAAAAGTACCTCAGGCGGTGCATTTTCTGAAATTGCAAGAGCATGGTGCGATGAAAATTATGTTATCTTTGGTGCTGCACAGAATGAACAGCTTATTGTGGAGCATACCTATATTACGGATATAGGTGATTTGGATGCCCTGAGAAAGTCCAAATATTCTCAAAGCAAGGTAGGGACAGCATTCTCTGATTGCAAGAGGTTTCTTGAGGAAGGCAAAAAGGTGTTGTTTTCGGGTACGCCTTGTCAGATCGCAGGCTTGAAAGCTTTTTTAAACCGGGAATATGATAATCTTCTGACTATCGATGTGATTTGCGAGGGTGTTCCGTCTCCAAAATTAATACGCAGCTTTGCGTCATACCTCGAGGGAAAGCACAAAAGTAAAATAGTGTCGCTGGATTACAGGGATAAGGACCGTGACAGATGGGATTTCAATGTGATGTCTGCAACGTTTCAGAACGGAAAGACAGCAAAGATAGACCGCTGGTTCAATCCGTTCTTTGATTTTTGGATGCAACATATCATGTCGCGTCCATCGTGTTATGAATGTATGTATACTTCCACTAAGAGAGTATCTGATATTACGCTCGGAGATCTTTGGGGCGTTCATATATTCTGTCCTGAACTTTATAACGATAACAGAGGCTCTTCTCTGATGCTGAGTAATACAGAAAAAGGATTTAAAACGTTGGAAAGCATGCGTGATCTGATGACTATGCGCGAGTTGGAACTTGATACAGTGCTGAAATATAGTAATCGCATGCGAAATCCCATTGAATATAATGAGCGCCGCGAGGAGTTTTTAAGTGATATTGACACTATGTCGTTTTCACAGCTTAAGAAAAAATGGTATAAGGGTTCTTCGCTGAAATTGCTTTTTAACAAATATATTTATGGCAGCAATCGACAGAAGGTTAACAAATATCTTAGGAAGCAGAAGCGATGAAACTATATGCTCATTATGTGGGCAAACTTTTAGCTGAAAGGAATATAATATATGAACGAAACTGTTTTTTCGGGAAAAGCGAATGTATATGCTCACCACCGTCCGTTGTATTCGCAGCAGGCGCTGGATCTTATTCGCAGAGAGATCAATATAACCGATGATACTCTTATTGCAGATATAGGGGCAGGAACAGGTATCTTTACAAAGCAGCTGTCATCGTTGGGCTGCAGAGTAGCGGCAGTAGAGCCGAATGAAGATATGCGTTCGCATATCAAGAATACTGCACCCGAAGCAGAAATAGTAAGCGCTCCCGCAGAAAAAACAGGACTTCCCGATCACTCTGTGTCGCTTATCACGGTTGCTACGGCTCTTCATTGGTTTGATCAGGCGCTTTTTGCTGAAGAATGCAGAAGAATATTAACGGCTGATGGTAAGGTGCTTATTATCTGGAATCTAACTGATAAAACTGCTGATATAGTTAAGCAGCTGCATGAGCTTAATCTGAAATATTGTGAGAAATATAAGGCATTGTTTGCGAATGATACTGTATTGAAAGACAGATTTATTGATCTCACAAAGGAATTTATGTCAGAATATGAGCAGTCATCTTATGTAAACGATCAGAGCTTTGATCTTGAATGCTTTATAGGAGAGCGTCTTTCGTGCAGTTATGCAATAAAGCCGGGCGAGGAGGGTTATGAAACCTATGTCGCGGCGCTGACTGATTTTTTTAATGCGCATAAAGAAAATGAAAAGATAACTATACCACATTTTACGCATTGCTTTATCGGAACGGTATAATATTCGGCACAAAATGCAACCATCAGTAAGTCAACTGATATTTTAGATAACAGAAGCGTACTAATTCATATTTGTGAGGCAAAAGTCATGAAATTATTTACTATAGGCCCTGTTCAGATGTACGAACGCACATTAAAGCAGAAGTCCGAGCAGGTGCCATATTTCAGAAACAGTTCGTTTTCTGAAATGATGCTGGAAACAGATGCGCTGCTAAAATTGGCGCTGAATACGGATTCGTCCACGCACTGTATGTACCTAACGGCATCCGGCACAGCTGCAATGGAAGCGGCTGTGATAAACGTGTTCAATAAGAATGATAAGCTGTTGGTCGTGGCGGGTGGAACGTTCGGCAAACGCTTTTCGCAGATATGTGAGATACATGATATTCCTCATACGGATATTACGCTTGAACATGGCGAGCGGTTTACGGAAAAACATTTGGCAGCATATGAGGGAAAGGGCTATACGGGGTTTTTGGTGAATCTTGATGAGACTTCAACAGGACAGCTGTATGATATAAATCTCATAAGTGCATTTTGCAGGCGTAATGGCTGTGTTTTGTTAGTTGACGCGATAACCTCTTTTTTGTGCGATGAATACAGCATGGACGGATTTGGTGCAGATGTAACGATAATGAGTTCGCAGAAAGGCTTGTGCGTATCGCCGGGTGTTTCGATAGTTGCAATAAACGACAGGACATTTGCGCAGAGAGTAATGCAGAATTCCCCTGCTACCCTGTACTTCGATTTCAAGGATTATGACAGGAATATAATGAGGGGACAAACACCATTTACTCCTGCAGTGGGGATCATGTATGAGATACATGATTTCCTGCTTTATCTTAAAGAAAAGGGGATTTCCCGTCATCTTGCTGAGATAAATGAACGTGCAAAATATTTCAGAAGCCGCATTTCAGAAATAGGAGGAAGTCTTCCCGATTATCCGCTTTCAAACGCTATCACTCCGGTTATTTTCGAAAAGCCAATAGCCAGAAATTTGTATTTAGGGCTTGCTGAAAAATATGGCATGATAGTTAATCCCACTGGAGGCAGCAATGAGGAGTATCAGATCAGAGTATCTCATATCGGTGATCTTGCGCTCGGGGATTATGATGAGCTTATCAAAGCCATTAAGGAGATAATATCAGATCTTTGCTAAACAAATATTATATTAAAGCTGGAGGTAAAAAATGAAGGCAATATTATTAGCAGCAGGCAAGGGAACAAGAATATCACGAATGATCGAGCAGGTGCCCAAAAGTACATTGCCTATAAATGGCGTTCCGCTTATAAGATACACTGTTGAAATGCTGGCAAAAAGGAACATTGAATGCAGTGTATGTGTGGGTTATGAAAAGGGAAAGATATACGAGGCTCTCAACGGGCTGGATGTGAAATATTATAACAACCCGTTTTATAACGTGACCAACAGTATTGCTAGCCTTTGGTTTGCAAAGGACTATATGGATGATGATATGATCATCATGAACGCAGATGTATTTATTTCGGAAGAGATATTGGATCTTGTTCTCGCACAGCCTTATGACAATGTGCTCACTATTGATAAGACCCGAACAGAGATCGGCGATTATTTCTTCCAGACCACTGACAGTGGCAGCTTGAAAAAATATGGCAAGGAGCTTCCGTTGAAAGAAAGAAGCGGCGAATATGTGGGTCTTGCAAAGCTCGAAAAGTCTTTCCTGCCTTGTTTCCTTGACAGACTCAATGAGATGATCGACGAGCTTAAGCACGATAAGTGGTGGGAGAATGTGCTTTACAGCATGACGGAGGAACGGAATATCAATACACTGGATATAAATGGAGCGTTCTGGTCAGAGATAGATTACTTTGATGATTACGAGAGAATACTGAATCATTTAGAAACCACTCATACTGTCATCGCAAGCCATACATAACAGATTAAAACATGAGTAACAGCAGTATGTGGATCATACAGATGAAAATATTGTTATAAATACTAATGATAAAACCGCTCCACAGTCTTAAATCGGCCTGTGGAGCGGTATCTGTTTATTGGCTAATGAATTGCGTGGCGGATACGGCAGAGTTTATCAGGGCTAAATTCCCAATTTGTCACGCCATAATTGGAATGAGGTGATCTCTTCCTTGCGCATTAACAGAGAGGTACGGACTTTTGAGAAACCAACCATAAGCTTCACTGCACAGGCGATGGATCTGAATCCGTATTTTGCAAATTCAGCAAAGCTTCGTTTGGTCAGAATGCCATTATCACCGCCAAGTTGGTACTGAATTACTGCTTTTCTGCCGAAGAAATCAACGGCGCCTGCTCTGGATAATGGAACAGCAGACATCTCTTTTTTCAGCAGGAATGAGGGTATCAGGTGCCCGCCGAGAGTAAGCAGCATGGCAATGGTAATGTGCTTGTTCTGTATGTGTTCATCACGGCGCAGGGTTTCTTCCCAGCAGTCCATATCCTTCAGAGGGATAAGTTTCGGCTGCATAGTGATAAGCTCATTATTCAGCTGTTCGGCATCGGCATTTATGAGCAATTCCGCACCACCCAGAAAATCATTTACAGCACGGAACGCTAACGGAAATGCATCATAGCGGTACAGGACCATATTTTTCATGGCTTCACGCAGAAAGCGTTTCGCTGCGCCTATGGCATTGCATTTCCCGTGGATCGTATTCATGAACAATTCGTTTCGCAGGTTGTAATAATCCAGCAGGAAGCTTTTCTTTGTGTCGAACGCTTCGTGTCTTACAGCAATACCGTTCATCGTGATGATCTCGGTATCATTGTTTTTACGCAGGCCATACTCCACATCATCGAATTTAATGAAGAACGGGTATGGGAGACCATTGTCGGTCACTGTAATTGGCATAAGCAGCGTCCACCAACCGCCGTAACCAACATTTGGATTGATCAGATTATCGACCAGTGCGGAGGGATCTGTTATATCAATGTTGTGTTTATGCACGATGGCGCCGACGCCGTCCCATTCTGCTCCCAGTTCATACTGGCAGAAAGGCTTATTCAGCGGTAACATTGCGGCACTGAACCAGCTGCTGCGGTATTCCGTTTTCAGTATAGATGCGAAAATAGTCATCTGTTCCAGTGTTTCGGGGTGAAATTCCACATCGTCATCCATCAGGATGATATGTGTATACTTGTTATCCTTAGCTTCGATAAGTCCTCTTGTGAATCCGCCGCTGCCGCCGAGATTCTTATTAGGCAGAACGCATATCGTCTCATCGTTCAGAGATGTAGTATCCAACGTATTGCCGTTATCCACAACAAACACTTTGTTTATGAAGCTGAACTTATGCCTGCGCAGAATTTCGATATTGTGCAGTATGAACGGCTCACGGCGGAACGTGCAGAATGAGATACAGGCATTTATCGTATCGGCCTTGCATTCTGAGGTGTAATCAATGCTGATTATGCGGCTATCGGACAGTGCAGTGATCTCGGGATACAGAATGCCGTTTTCAGGCAGTTCAGATAATACTGCTTCAAGTGTAAGAATGCCATCGCATCCATTGGAAGTACAGCAGATCGTTTTGTTACTGCCATCATACACGCAAAGTGACATCCTGACACTGCCGCTGAAACGCAGAGTGACCGATATACAATTTGTGCGTGTATAGGTGCGATATTTCGGGAAACAGAAAGCATTGAAATAGGTGTCGAAGGAAACGGTCTCTCCGGATGCAAGCAGAATACTGCAGTTGTCAGTTTTGCCACCTCTCGCATAGGCGGTGGGATATCCTCTGTTGTTGTCAGGGATGATGACCTTCTGCAGTATCATTGCTTTTCCTTCTTTCGTTTTATTTCAGCTCTGATTTTGCTGTTTCCAGTGCGGCACGAATGACCTTGTCCATGTCATAATATCTGTATTTTCCCAGTCTGCCGCCGAATATCACATTCGGATATTGTTTCGCCATTTCTTCGTAGCGGGCGTACAGAGTGTTGTTTTTCTCGTCTGTGATGGGGTAATAAGGCTCATTGCCTCTGTGCCACTCCGCTGGATATTCACGTGTTATCACGGTTTTCTCCTGATCTCTATGGTCGAAATGTTTGTGCTCGATGATCCTTGTATATGGGACATCCGCAGAGGTGTAGTTTACCACTGCATTGCCCTGATAGTTATCTGTGTTCAGAGTTTCATTCTCAAAACGCAGAGAACGGTACTCCAGCTCTCCGAGGGCGTATCCGAAGAACTCGTCTATGCAGCCACAGTAAACTATCTTACGGGCTATATTTTCGCCTTTGATATCATTGTAATCAGTGCCGAGACGCACATCTATCCCCTCAAGAAGAGCCTCAAAAACAGCGGTATAGCCGTTTTCGGGGATGCCTTGATATTTGTCGTTGAAATAGTTGTTATCGTATGTGAATCTGAGAGGAAGCCTTTTAATGATGTAGGCGGGAAGTTCGTTGCAGGGTCTGCCCCATTGTTTTTCGGTGTATCCCTTTACAAGCTTTTCATACACATCTTTGCCCACCAGTGAGAGCGCCTGTTCTTCGAGATTCTGCGGCTCAGTGATACAAAGCTCTGATATCTGTTCAGCTATCTTCTTTTTAGCTTCCGCAGGCGTTCTGACCCTCCACATTTTGCTGAAGGTATTCATGTTGAAGGGCAGATTATACAATTCATCTTTATAAATAGCAACAGGACTGTTTATAAAACTGTTGAAATTCCCGAAGCGGTTGATGTATTCCCAGATTTCTTCATCAGAGGTATGGAAGATATGAGCTCCGTACTTGTGTACATTAATTCCCTCTATCTGTTCTGTATAGCAGTTTCCGCCTATGTGCGGACGTCTATCGATGACAAGGCATTTCTTGCCGTTATCCGTCATTTCCCGCGCGAATACGGCGCCGAAAAATCCTGCGCCTACGATAAGATAATCGTACATATTAATTACCTCTGAATTTCTTTACCAGCTTTTTAATGAGGAATCTTCTTCTGCTTTCCGGCGGGAGCAATCTGCAGCTCATTCGCTTTTTGGCAGAGCAGCCGATATCTATGCGGGGAAGCTCCTTTATCCTTGCGCCGTTTTTACGGCAATAGCTGATATATATTCCTGTGAACACCTCAGCGAGATAACCATTGGTCCTGTCGGACTGAAAATCTCCGTGAAGCGTTTTGATCTTATCGAAATCCTCAAGCACGGGGAAGAGGATGCTGCAGTATTCTTTAAAATGAGTATTATCCATGATGAACATGTTGCAGAAATGTTGCCTGTTCTGCGCAAGGTATTCTGTTGCAGCATCCTTTATTTGAGGAGCGTGCTTTTGCAGCAACCCGATAAATTTTTCCATATCCTCTTTGTAATGGAATCGGGAGGTGTTGTAGTGCGTAAGGACAGGCAGGCCCATGTCTTCACTTCTCGGAACGATGATATCATTTGCCGTAATGATATCTCTCCACTGCTTTTCTGTGCCGAAATGCTTCAGTTTTGCCCTTTTTGAAAGCTCATTCAATGCGATATATGGGTGTTTTATATTGTTGTCAAGGCTGAGAAAGCGTCTGTAATGGCAAAAACCATAATAGTCAGCCTCAATGTTTTTCCAGACGTAATAGTGCGCAGTAAGCTCACAGTATTCACGGTTTTTGGCAGATATGTTTTCACTGTCAGCATCGGATATTGTGCCTTCGATTGTAGGATTGATGGCTGCACCGCACTGTATCGGAATGCACAGCGGCGGAACTGTTTCATATTGTTTATGGCAGCATATAAATATTCTGATATCCAGATGTCCCGCCTCCTTTATATTTTATCTTTATAATTATACCCTGAACGGGTGGGATTTGTCAATATACTACATAGTATGGAAATGCCCTGCGTCAACCTATGCCGCAGGGCGCCTGTTTATATATTCTTGTTGATCTGTATTTCTATGATCTCAGTCTGCTCAATTGCTGTAAGGCTGTGCGGTGTGCCGCTTGGAATCGTGTAGGTATCACCGGGCAGAACCTCATGGTTTCTGCCATTGATATTAATTACAGCCTTTCCGCTGACAACTGTCCATACTTCATCGTGATCGTCGTGGATCTCCATATCGATACGGCCATCCTCAACGATGCGCTTTTTCTTTGTAACGACTTTATGACCGTTGCTGTCCATCGAAACGTTTAGCACGGTATAATCGCCCCAGGAGCGCTCTTCAAACATGGGTCTGAGATCCAGTGGCTCCACATACTTCTTGATATAGGAGCTTTGATTCTTATCGGCTACAAGAATGCCGTCAGGAGAAGCTGCGATGACCATATTATCTGCTCCCATAACGATAAGAGGGATATCCATTTCGTTGATGACATGGGTATTCACGCTGTCCTCGGAAACTATAGCGTTGCCTATCGGAGCATTATCCATAACTTCGGTGAGTGTATTCCATGTGCCGAGATCTTTCCATTCGCCGCTGTAGGATACTGCGGCAACAGAATCCGCTTTTTCTACAACAGCGTAGTCGAAGCTGGTCTTTTCAAAGGAAGTGTACTGTTCCGCAACATCCTGATAGCAGCAGCACTTTATGGTGGAATTTACGATATCCATCAGGTAAGATAACCTGAAAGCAAACACGCCGCAATTCCACAGTCCGCCCTTGTCTATGAACTGCTGTGCGGTGACTGCATCGGGTTTTTCCTTGAATTCCGCTACCTTATTGGCAACTTTATCAGTTTCGGCAGGTATTATATATCCGTATTTCTCGGAGGGATATGTGGGCTGAACTCCCATCAGCACAATATCTGCCACATCGTTCTGTACTGCTTCATCCAGTTTTGCAATAGTGCGGAAATATTCTTCATCCACATAAGGGTCTACGGGCAGTACGATAACTGTCTCGTCAAGCGAGCAGTTATCCTCGAAGAAAAGATGCGCAGCAGACAGTGCGATTGCAGGGAAAGTATTACGGCGTTGCGGTTCTACAACAATGGAGACCTTATCGCCCAGCTGGTTTCTGATCGATTCCACCTGTGTTACGCTAGTGGCGATGGATATATCAGCTTTGATACCGGCAGATACCATCTGTCTGTATACTCGCTGCACCATGGATTCTATTTCGCCGTCGCTGTTTTTTACAACTTTAAGAAACTGCTTGGAGCGAACATCGTTAGATAGCGGCCAAAGGCGCTTGCCCGAGCCGCCTGATAGTAAGATTATCTTCATTTGTGATTTTTACCTTTCCGCTCTCATGGGATTGTTCAGGAAATCCTCATAAGCGAGACGTATGCCGTCTTTAAGCTCCGTTTGATATTTCCAACCCAGATTATTAAGCTTAGAAACATCGAGAAGCTTTCTGGGAGTGCCGTCGGGCTTGGTGGTATCCCACTTGATCTCGCCTTCATAGCCGATCACTTCAGCAACCATCTCTGTAAGCTCTTTTATTGAGAGTTCTTTTCCGGTGCCGACGTTAACTGTCTCGTTACCGGAATAATTATTCATCAGGAAAACACAGGCATCTGCCAGATCGTCAACATAAAGGAACTCTCTGAGCGGTGTGCCTGTACCCCAGCACACAACTTCTTTGAGACCGTTCTCTTTCGCTTCGTGGAATCTGCGGATGAGCGCAGGCAGCACATGGCTGTGTGTGGGATGATAGTTATCGTTGGGACCATAAAGGTTTGTGGGCATTGCAGAGATATAGTCGGTTTCGTACTGTCGGTTAAGATACTCGCAGTATTTCAGACCGGATATCTTGGCGAGAGCATATGCTTCGTTGGTCGCTTCAAGCTCGGAGGTCAGAAGGCAGCTCTCGGGCATCGGCTGCGGTGCCATGCGGGGATAAATGCAGGAAGAGCCAAGGAATAGCAGCTTTTTGCAGCCGTTTTTCCATGCGGAATTGATAACGTTCATTTCTAACGTCATGTTCTCATACATGAAATCCGCCAGTGCTTCGGAGTTAGCGATTATTCCGCCAACCTTAGCGGCGGCGAGGAAAACATAATCAGGCTTTTCGGTGCGGAAAAATTCTTCCACATCTGCCTGTCTGCACAGATCAAGCTCTTTATGAGTGCGAGTGATAATATTTGTGTATCCGCTTTTATTAAGTGCTCTTACAATTGCAGAGCCAACCATTCCACGATGACCCGCAACGAATATCTTAGCTTCTTTTTCCATTAACAGCACCTCGATCAATCCTTGTTCACAAGAGCAATATCGTGTTCTGTCATTATACGAACCAGCTCTTCAAAAGAGGTCTTTCTGGGGTTCCAGCCGAGGGTCTCCTTTGCCTTTGTAGGATCGCCGAGCAGAGTTACAACGTCAGTGGGACGGAAGAATTCGGGGGATACCTCTACCAGTATCTTGCCTGTTTTCTTATCGATACCCTTTTCGTCTACGCCGCTTCCCTGCCATTCAAGCTCGATGCCTGCATGCTTGAACGCCAGTGTGCAGAAATCACGCACGGAATACTGCTCTCCTGTTGCGATAACGAAGTCGTCGGGAGTATCGTGCTGCAGGATGAGCCACATGCACTCTACATAATCCTTGGCATAACCCCAGTCACGCAGTGCATCCAGATTGCCGAGGAACAGCTTTTCCTGCTTGCCGGCAGCGATGTTTGCAGCGGCAAGGGTGATCTTTCTTGTTACGAAGGTCTCGCCTCTGCGCTCGGATTCGTGGTTGAACAGGATGCCGTTTACGGCGAAGATTCCATATGCCTCACGGTAGTTCTTTACGATCCAGAATGCATACTGCTTTGCTGCGGCATAGGGAGAATAGGGATAGAAGGGAGTTGTTTCCTTCTGGGGGATCTCCTGTACCTTACCAAAAAGCTCTGAAGTGGAAGCCTGATAGAATTTGCAGGTCTTTTCAATGCCGGCCATACGGATAGCCTCCAGCATTCTGAGTGTACCTACAGCGTCAGCGTCGGCTGTGTATTCAGGCACCTCAAAGGATACCTTTACATGGCTCTGCGCAGCGAGATTATAGATCTCGTCAGGCTTTACTTCGGATACTATCTTCACGAGGCTGATGGAGTCAGTCATATCTCCGTAATGCAGATGGAAGTTCTTCTCTCCCATCAGGTGCTCGATACGCTCCTTCTTATCTACAGAGGAACGGCGTACTATGCCGTGTACCTCATATCCCTTTTCAAGAAGAAATTCGGACAGATAGGATCCGTCCTGACCATTTACGCCAGTGATTAATGCTTTTTTCATATATAAACCTCCGTAATATTATTTCAGTTTCATAGCCTGAGCGATCTTCTCGGCAAGCAAGGGATTTGCTTCAGGCAGGAAATGAACGGCATCTCTGTGCTTGAAGGTCACCTGATCGTTGTAGGTGTAGCTGTAAAGATCGTTTAACGGCAGACTGTACTTAGCAGCCAGTTTTTTGATTATCTCATTGCGCTTGATGACCTCGTTGTTGATGGTCTCATCAATAGTTTCAGGGGAATCTTTCTGGGCGATATAAACTATGGTTGCAAGAGTTATATCGGGGATATATTCCTTAACTGTAGTGATAAGTCTTTCATACTCCTGCTCGAAAGCGGAAAGATCGTTGCTGTGATTAGCATTGCACACGCTGTCAATGCCGTGGTAGCCGATCTGAATATGAACCTTCTGCTGTCGATATTCCTCGACAGAGAAGAACAGCTGGAGTTCCTTCCAGAACAATTCATCAGCCATCGTCGTGGAGGATGCGAAGAAATCCACAGGTCTTCTGCAAAGCAGACCGAGATGTCTTCTGTACTCACGGGCAACGGAATCGCCGATAAGCAGGAGCCTGTCCTTGCGTTTTTCATTGCCGTTATCGAACCAGAAGTTGAGCCACTCAATATTTTCTCTTGCCGGAATAAGCTCTTTGGGAGCTATAGCACTGATAGCAGCCTTTACAACGTTCTTTATCGGAGCAGTTGGTGTGGTTTTTTGAGTTGTTGGTGCAGGTTGTGGAGCAGCAGGCTTGTTCGGAACAGTACTCGTCTTGTTGTTGCCGCTCCAGTCGGTGAAGTATTTCTTTTTGTAAGGACCGACATTGTATTTGTTGGTCTTGCCGATCTTTTCGAACCAGCTCATTGTGGTTAGATTATAACACATGAACACCTCGCAGCGGCTGCTGAGCCAGCCTGCCATTCTTGCGAAGCCGCTGTTTGATGCAATAATCACTTTGCCATATGTCATCATCAGCAGGTCCATGTAGTCGTTGCTCATCTTGTTGTGATCTACATAGGTGATATCAGCATCGGGGAAATACTTATCAAATCCCAGCTCTGCAGTGTTGTTCATGCACCAGGGGATATCGTCTGAGAATACAAAGAATCTCTTGTTTTCATAATCAGGAATAGCTGCGAGCTTTTCCATGGATTCACGGTAGAATTCCGTATCTGCAAGGATTCCTACTGTAACGTAATCGCCTCGTCTTACATGGACTACTACAGCGTCGCATGCAAGCATCTCCTCTGCCAGACGCTGATTGCGCTCATCCAGCTTGGTCAAATCGATATGAGCAGCCAGATCGGGATCCAGTGTTTCGGGACGTATCATTGTAGACCAATACTGGAACTTCGCTGAAGACTTCAGCGCATTCTTCATATCATCGGGCGGGCAGCATTTTGCACTCGCATATTTGAAGCGTTTTGTGCGGTCCTCAGAGGAACACAGCACTTCCATATCGGTGTATCCGTTTTTAAATAGAGTATCTGCAAAATAGTTTGAGGTGTGGCGTGAAACGATCCTGAGCTTTGGCGAGAGCTTTTTGGATATAAGCTTGTCGCTGATATCTTCGTGGATAACTTTGTTCACAGAAACACCGTCGAATATTCTGCTTACAGTCATGAACACATCGTCATAATAGAATTTTGTGCTGTTTTTGCTGTATTTCTCGGCGTATTTTGCGGCGAGGTAGTGGCACATCTGGTCAGCAAGACCGTTACGCAGCAGGAATACTCTGCTGGTTTCCTCGAAAAGGAACGAGAGATCACAAACGGGAACAAAACCTTCGGTGGGGACATCGCATCTGTCTGCTATCAGGCAGTAGGGTTCGTTTTCGAAGATTGTTTTCCAGTTTACTGATTCCAGTGTTTCGATAAACTGCTTGGAACTGTCGAATGCAATTGAGATAGGGCGGTGAGCGCTTCCGTCTTTCGCACGATCGATATAGAATCTGTAATCCGAAAGTATGCCGCCTGCACATACAACAGGAACAGCATATCCGTTGTTCCGGCAGTCGTTGAAATCAATGCTTGATGCGATGCTGATGCGTTTCATGGTAAAAAGATCGTCTGCATCGGGATCAAGAATGAGGAAATATTCATTGTTGAGCGGAAGATATACACGATCACCCCAGATGTTGCTGTTAATGATATCGATAAGACGGGGCTGGATATATCTGTAGCTTTTCAGCAGACTTTCGTTTGCTTCGCGCAGTTTTATGGCATTTCTGACAGGGATGCTGTCCTTGCTTGTGCAGATGAGTTTTACTATCTCTGTATAAGCAGCTGTATCGGGGCTTTCGCCGTACATTCTGTAAACGGTGATAATATCGTTGATATCGCACCTGAAGAATTTCAGATATTCTTTTATAATATCAAGCATATCATTTTCGCTGATATGTGCTTTGAGATTCAGTTCGGACAGAGATCTCACACCATTGGCAGCGAATATCTCGTCAAGCTTTGCGATATCAGTTGCAGCATCGTTGATCATGCCCTCGTATTCGGGGCGGATATCGGAATCAATATGCGGATAATATCTCCTACGCAGATTTCTGTTGGTTATTGCTGTGCGGCAAGAGTTGATATCTGTGCATCCGTCAATGATTGCACGGAGCGTTGTCGCAAGGTCCTCAAGTATAGCATTGGAACGTCTTTCAAAAGGAGCTGCCCATTTAGCGGTGGAGTGGGAAATGCTCGCGAAGAAATCATCTATGCAGATGCAGTTCGTTCTCTCGGCGAAATACTCATCCACCTCACGAACGAATGCTGAATAGTGATTCCACCTGCCCCATTCGTTGATCTCAATATCGTCCTTTTCCATAGCATAAGGACCTGCGCTGGAGCGTAGCAGGATGATGTGATCGGATGGAAATTCCGCCATCAGCATATCGATAAATCTGTCATAGGTGTATTTCCAGTTGAATTTGCGGGAATACGGAATGGATAATATATCATGCCTTTCGGCAAAAACGGCATTCACAAATTCGTTTGTGGGATTGACACGGGAATACAGTACATCATCTTTCATTGTCATAGGATAATTGAAGAGACTGTTGTATACCAGAATATAATCTGCTTCATTCTTGTATCTTACTGCACGGCAGTGCGGCTGGGTCAGCTGGTTGCTCTGGTATTTGGCTGTATCGTGAGATATCATCCGGTCAAAATTCTTCTGCACATCAAGCATTGCTGTTGATGACTCAAAAGCGGTATATTGTGATGCGATCTTATCATCTCGGTCATCACATATAGACAGAGTGTTGACGCCCGCAATGAGATCTTCCATCATTATATCATTCATGAAAAGTGGTTGTTCAAGGGGCTCAAGGAATCCGCCTATTATCTGAATGCCATGCTTCATTTATTTTCCTCCAGATCTATATTTATAACTGCAAATCAGTCTGTTTGTTGTTGCTTCGATCAGCGAAAAAATGTGCTGAGTTGCATGCTGGGTTTTCAATGTATATATAATATATAATACTATTATTTTCGCGTTTTGTCAATACTGACTGGAGCTGTGGAAACAATATTGACTTTTTATAGTTAACGTGATATAATAAATTATGTATGATGTTTTTAATGGATATATGATTAAGGGTGCAAACTATTAAGATGAGATTATCCGCTGATTTTGATAAAAAGATGTATTTTGAAACGGATGTTTCAGTTGTTATACCTGTCTGCAATGCCGAAAGATACATTGCACAGTGTCTGGACAGCATATTGCGTCAAACCTTGAAAAGCATAGAGATAATTTGCGTGGACGATGGTTCATCTGATGCTACGGCAGATATTCTGGCTAATTACGCCTGCAGGGATGAAAGGATCACAGTGTTGTCTCAGCCGAATTGCGGTGCAGGCGCGGCGCGGAACAACGGTATGACGCATGCTGCAGGGAAATATATCATTTTTCTGGACGGAGATGACGTTTTTGAGCCTGATATGCTGCAGAGTTTGTTTGATAAGGCAGAAGATACCCGTGCCGATGCGGTGATATGTGCAGCTGATGCATTCTCGGATGTGACAGGAGAAAAAGTTTCATCCAACTGGGAGATGCCTGCTGATGCCTTTAAGGGTTGTGACGCATTTCATCCGGAAGATATGTCAGATTGTATGTTTCAGATGATACAGGGCTGGCCGTGGGACAAGCTGTTCCGCACAGCGTATCTTCGCTCGGAAGGTCTTAGTTATCCGGATCTGGCAAATACAAATGATATGGTTTTCGTTTTTCAGGCAATGGTCCTTGCACAAAGAGTTGCTGTGGTGCGGGATGTGCTGGTTCATCGCCGTGTATGCAACAGTGAGTCTATATCCAATTCCAGAGAAACAGCATGGGAATGCCCATATATAGCGGTTCGGGATGTTATCGATGCTTTTGAAAAACACTGTGTAATGTCTGTGTATAGTCAGTCGTTGTGTGTATGGATACTGGATTTCCTTTTATGGCATCTCACCACTCTTAAAGGCGAGGCACAGAAGTGCTGCTATAAAGCAATGCAGAGAGAATGGCTTCCCGCACTGAAGCTGGATCGGCATTCCGCAAGTGCTTATCCGCGCAGCCAATATATTCAGATGAAACTCATCGGATTTCTGCCATATACTATATTTATGTGGCTGAAGAAAATGAGAAATAGGATAAATCGCAGACGATGATGATACTTCGTTTGTGGCACGACTATAATATGTCCTGCATGCATCAGGATATATGGAAAGCAGGTGTAATATGTTACAGAAGATCAAGAATTTCTTGAAGCGTTTCCTTCCGCCGCCCACAAAAACATTCATCAGAGAAGTTGAAAGGATATTGTCAGCTATCAAAGGGGTGTCATCTCGTGTCGATGCGGCAAATAAGTCCCTGGCACAGACAGATAAGCGCTTGTTAGAGCTGTCCGGTTCTTCAGAGAAAAATTACATTTTGCTGAGCGAAGCTGTAAGGAATAACAATAGCTTGATATCTTCTTCTCAAGAATTGAATGCAAAAGAGCTTAATGCTTTTGCAGAACATACAGCTCATCATTTTTCTGTGATGGAGGAAAAGCAGGATCAGTTTTCAGATGCAACTGTTCAGCGTTTCTCTATGATAGAGAACAAGCAGGATCAGTTTTCTGAGGCAGCCGTTCAGCGTTTCTCGGCAATAGAGCATAAACAGGATCAGCTTTCAGAAGCGACTGTTCAGCGCTTCTCTGCTATAGAGAACAAGCAGGATAAGCTTTCCGAAGCAAATATTCAGCGCTTCTCTGCGATAGAGGACAAGCAAGATAAGCTTTCCGAAGCAACTGTTCAGCGTTTCTCTGTGATAGAGAATAAGCAGGATCAGCTTTCTGAAGTTACTGTTCAGCGCTTTGCCGCTATGGAAGAAAAACACAACCTGCTTTCAGGTAAAATCAATGAGAGTATTACAGGTGTCAATAAACTTGAGACCGAAAATGACAGACTGCGTCAATTGATTGAAACTCAGGGTGAGATGATCGCAGCGCTTAATGGTAAGCTGCAGCAGATGGAAGGAAAGATCGAGCAATCGGGCAAAAATGTTATATCTGCACAGAGAAAAACTATCATTGACATTCGTGATTATCTAACAAGGATCCAGCTTCGTACAACAGAGCAGCCCAGACTTTCGTATTTCGTGCTGAATATCCTTGATCATTGCAATCTCCGCTGCAAAGGCTGCGACCACTTTGCGTGCATAGCTGAAAAGCGTTTTGTTGAGCTGAAAAGCATACAGCGCGATCTGGCACAGATGTCAAAGATTACCGGAGGCAGAGTAACAAAGATCGGCGTTATGGGCGGTGAGCCTCTGCTTCATCCGCAGCTGAATGAGATACTCGCAGAAACAAGGAAGTATTTCCCTGAAACGACTGTAGAGCTTGTAAGTAATGGTATCCTTCTTAATCAGCAGAAGGAGCCTTTCTGGCTGAACTGCCGTGAAAATGATATCACCATTGTGGTTACAAAGTATCCTATATCTATTAATTTTGAAAAGATGGAAAAGACTGCTGAAGAGTATGGCGTTAAATTCAGATATTACGGAAACACCAACGAGACCATAAAGACGTTGTGTAAAATGCCTATGGATATTGAAGGCAAGCAGGATCCAATCAAGAGCTTTTTCGAGTGCTATCATGCAAATTGCCGCCCGCTTCTTATGGAGGGCAAATTCTATTCTTGTACGATTGCACCCAATACAGTTCACTTTAATAAGAAATTCGGCACAAACATGAATATGGAGGAAGGCGATTGGATAGATATTCATTCGTGCAATGATATCAACCAGTTGCTACAGTATATGTGCAGTCCGAAACCTTTCTGCCGTTTCTGCAAGACCTGTGAGCGCACATATAAGATACCGTGGGAGCGTTCGCATCAGGGAATGGATGAATGGACAAATTAATTTAAGGAGGCTTTCTCGTGAAGCAAGCTAAACTATCGGTTATTATACCTGTATATAATGCCGAGGATTTTTTGGAACAATGCCTTGACAGTGTGTTGGGTCAGACTCTTTCTGACATAGAGGTGTTCTGCATAGATGATGGATCGGACGACCGTTCTCCTGCAATACTTGAGGAATACGCTGCCAAGGATTCCAGAATCGTTGTCATGCATCAGGAAAATAAAGGCGCTGGTACAGCCCGTAATCTTGGTATGGAATATGCATCTGGTGAGTATGTGCATTTCCTTGATTCGGACGACTACCTTGAACTAGACGCTTACGAAAAGATGTATTCTGTTGCAAAGAAACACAATATTGATGTTATCAAAACAAGAGTGAACGGTATCGATAGCGTTACCGGAGAGCGTGTGGATAACAGGCATTATGATCTTTCAGGTCTTTCGTCCAAGGATTTTAACCGTGTTCTTCGCTTTACTGATATGCCTGAGAATTTCGCGAGACATATTTGTGTGGTTCCGTGGAACGGTATTTACAGACGTGAATTTCTGGTTGAAAACAATATCCGTTTCAATTCGCTGGTCTGCGTTAATGATCGTTCGTTCTACAATCATGTGATAATCAAGGCGAAGCGTATAATGATAATCGGTGACGAGGTAGTGAATCACCGTACCAATATTGCCACATCCCTCATAGGCAGACGTATACAGAATTTTGACTGCCACTTTGAATCCTACAGGATAATATCTGAGCAGTGCGCAGAACTTGCCGATAAGCATAGGGCTATCGTTCTTAGCGCTGAGGTTGGAGATACTATCGCTTGGTATAATAAATTCAAGGATGACCCTGAGTACGGCCCTGCTATCGAGGAGAAAATGGCATGGTTCTTTGATGGCATCGACATAAATTTCTTCAGAAGAAACGGCGCAAAGATGCCTTGGAAGGGACACTGGGATAATTTCTATTCAAAGCGCGGCGAAGAGAATACAAAGTTCGTATATGACGGTCCGAAAGTATCCGTAATTATTCCGTTCTATAACGGTGGAGATTTCCTTAGAGAATGTCTTGACAGCGTAGCACGACAGACATTAAAGGATATTGAGATAATCTGCGTTGATGATGGTTCAACAGATAATTCCCTTGCCATAGCAAGAGAATTTGAAGCTAAGGATAAGCGTTTCACTGTGCTTACACAGGAGAATATCAACGCAGGTGCTGCAAGAAACAAGGGCATCGCTGCAGCGAAGGGTAAATATCTATCCATCCTTGATGCGGATGACTTTTTCGAAAAGGATATGCTACAGAAAGCGTTCGATCATGCTGAGAAATATCAAGCTCAGGTTACTGTTTTCGGTAGTAATCAGTATATTCAGGAAACAGGAAAGTACAAGGAGATGCCTTGGGCGGTAAAGCGTAATATGCTTCCGAAGGCGCTTGTATTTTCTGCATCTGACATCGAAAAAGATCGTTTCAGAGTATTTGCAGGCTGGGCATGGGATAAGCTGTTCCTTCGTGAATATATCCAGAGGAACGGACTAGAATTCCAGTCGCAGCGCACCACAAATGATATGTTCTTTGTTTTCTCGGCAGTAATGCGTGCGGAACGTATCAGTGTGATGAAGGAAGTGTTTGTGCATCAGCGCAAGCAGTCTGACGGAACGCTTTCCGTTACAAGAGAAAAGTCCTGGACTTGCTTCTTCAATGCTCTGACTAAGGTAAGGGCGCAGATGCAGGAGTGGGGCTACTGGACTTGGGTCGAGCAGGATTTTGTGAATTATGCTGTTCATTCTGTGCTGTGGAATCTTTCAACATTGCAGGAAGAGACCCGCAGACAGCTTTATAAGAAGCTCAACGATGAGTATCTGTTTGAACTGGGCATTACAGGAAGAGTCAATGATTATTTCTATAATCAGGCTGATTACCAGAAACTGTTGCGTGTACTTGCTCTGCCGTATGAGCAGTATTATAATCTCTCCGCTGATGAAGAGGTAAATATAAAGGAGACAGAAATGCATAACGAGAGACCGAAGGTTACTGTCCTGATGCCTTCGTATAATGTGCAGCCTTACATAAGGGAATGCATAGAAAGCGTGCTTAATCAGACGCTGCGTGATATTGAGGTAATATGTCTCGATTCCTGCTCAACTGATGGAACACTTGAAATACTCCGTGAGTATGAGGCAAGTGACAGCCGTGTAAAGGTGCTCACCACAAACATCAACAGCCTCGGCTATAAGATGAATGTGGGAATTAACATGGCAGCAGGTGAATATATCGGAATCGTTGAGACAGATGATTATATCAAGCCCACAATGTATGAGGAACTTTGTCCTATTGCGGATAAGTATGATCTTGATGTGCTGAAGGCGGATTTCTGTATTTTCATGGGAGAGGGCGATAATAGAGAGTTCACATATCGCCCCGTGCTGGAGGACAGAAAATATATCGACTACTATAACAAGGTCGTTGATCCGTTTGAGGATTTCAATGCGTTCAAGGGCAATAAGGTTCCGTGGGCAGGTGTATACAAGACCTCGTTCCTCAGGGAAAACCATGTATATTATAACGAGACCAAGGGTGCTTCTTTTCAGGATAATGGCTTCTGGTTCCTGGCGTTCAGCAGCGCACACAAAGTAATGTTCTATCCTAAGCCTTTCTATATGCTGCGCCGTGACAATCCCAATTCTTCCATGAAATCCGACGGTAAGGTATACTGCATCTGTGATGAGTATGATTATGTCCGCAAGGAGCTCAGAAAGAGACCCGAAGCAGAGCAGAGATTCGTTGGTATGTGCGCTCTGGCACGTTACAATTCCTATAACTGGACAGTAAATCGTGTAGCTGATGAATATAAGCTGGAATTCCTGCGCCGTTTCTCCTGTGACTTCAGAAGACTCAAGGTCGATAACGAGCTTGACCGTTCTCTGTTCAACAATGCTCAGTGGACAAAGCTGAACAGAATAATTGACGATCCTGAGGAGTATTACTATACTGAGATCGCGAAGTCTGCCGCTCCCAAAAAGGAAGCTGCCAAGGCACCTGCTGCACCTAAGTCTGCAGCACCTACAGCCAAGAGCAACACTAATACAGGCAATACTGCGGAACTCAGCAGAAAGCTGAAGGCGTCCGAGGCTAAGGTGAAGTATCTCAATAACGAGATCAAGGCTATACGCAGTTCCTGGACATATCGTCTGGGCAGCTTTATCACATGGTTGCCCAGAAAGGTTAGGGGCTTCTTCCGTTGTCTCAAGGAAAATGGCTTCGGCTACACCATGAGCAGAGTAAAATATCATATTTTCAAGAAAAAGAGCCAGCCTAAGACAAAGGTTGCTGAAAAGCCGAAGGCTGCACCTGCAAAGCCTGCACAGAACACTGCACCCGCAAAGCCTGTGCAGAATACTGCACCTGCAAAACCTGTACAGAACACTGCACCCGCAAAACCTGTACAGAACACTGCACCTGCAAAACCTGTGCAGAACACTGCACCTGCGAAGCCTGCACAGGGCACTGTTCCTGCAAAGCTTGAAAGACAGCCTCTGGAGAATAAGCGTTATAACAATTACGATTACTATATGTCTCTTGAGCCTGAGCAGTATGTAGAGGAGATCAAGCTGTGGTATAAGTGCGCCAAGAAGGTGGATCTCGATCTTGACCATCCCAAAACATTCAACGAAAAGATGCAGTGGCTGAAGATCTATGACAGTACTCCTATCAAGACTTTGCTTGCAGATAAATATCTCGTTCGTGATTGGGTAAAGGAGATAGCTGGCGAAGAATATCTTGTTCCCCTGCTGGGAGTATGGGATAGCTTTGACGAGATAGATTTTGATAAGCTGCCCGATCAGTTCGTTCTTAAGACTAATCACGGAAGCGCCTGGAACATCATTGTTAAGGATAAGAGTCAGTTCGACAAGGAAGATGCAAAGAAGAAGATGGACGAATGGATGAAGCTGAACTTCGCCTTCGTGTACGGCTTCCAGCTGCATTATATGAATATTCCTCCCAAAATCATTGCTGAGAAGTATATCGAGGAAATGGATCAGGTATATGATTACAAGTTCATGTGCTTTAATGGTGAGGTAAAGTTTATATGGGTAGATACTGACAGATTTACTCGCCATAGACGTACCTTGTTCACGCCTGAATGGGAAAGACGCAAGGAGACCATCAACAAGCCAGCAGCGGATTTTGATATCCCCAGACCCAAGACATTTGATAAGATGCTTGAGTTGGCGACTAAGATGTGTCAGGGATTTGCACATGTTCGTGTAGACTTCTATGAGGTAGATGGCAAACTCTATTTCGGTGAGATGACATTTACTTCTGCATCGGGAGTTGAAATGTCTAAAACCGTTGAATTCAATTATGAAATGGGTGATTGGCTGGTACTTCCCGAAAAGAGTCCTATCCCAAGAAACATGTTCAAGAAATAATATGCAACAAATATGGAAAGTGAACTGAATCTGAATGTTTAAAAGAATCATCCAAATGCTGAAACAGCATAAATTCCTGTTCGAGGAGCTTGTAAAGCGCGATTTCACAAAAAAATATAAGCGAACCGTTCTGGGAATGCTGTGGAGCGTTTTGGGGCCGCTTATGACGCTCGGTGTAATGGCGCTGGTGTTCACACATTTTTTTGGCAGGAATATCAATCATTTTATTATTTATCTTTTCTGTGGAAACCTGCTGTTTGGTTATTTTAACGAGTCCACAAACTCGGGTATGACAGCGCTGTATGCAAATGCGGGTATCTTCTCTAAGGTAAATGTTCCGAAATACTTCTTTCTGCTTTCTAAAAATGTATCATCGCTAATAAATTTCAGCATCAATCTGCTTATCATGTTCGTGTTCTGCCTGATAGACGGTGTACCGATCACATGGAAATTCATATTGCTGATATATCCGATAGGATGTCTGGTGGTGTTCAATCTGGGTATGGGCCTGATACTTTCGGCACTATATCTGATGTTCCATGATATGAAGTATCTGTACAGTGTGTTTACACAGCTGCTGATGTATCTTTCAGCTATCTTCTATTCAGTGTCTTCTTTCCCTGAAAATGTACAGAAGCTGTATTATCTGAATCCAGTTTATGTGTATATCAAGTATTTCCGCTCCATTATACTGGATGGTGTGATACCCGGCTGGAAACTGCACTTGTTAGGAGCGTTCTATGCTCTTTTTGTGCTGGTGATAGGAGCATTGATCTACAAGAAAAAGAACTACAAATTCCTGTATTATATTTGATTGGGGAAGTACAATGAGCGAGCCTATTATTGAAGTAAAAAATGTAACAGTCAAATATGTTACGGGCGATCTACGCAATATCGGATTGAAAGAGTATTTCATGAAGAGGCTGAAGCGTGATTATCGTGTGGATGCTTTTGAGGCGGTAAGTGGTGTTTCATTTACGCTTGAACATGGGGATATGCTCGGTATAATCGGATCCAACGGCGCAGGAAAATCCACGCTGTTAAAGGTGGTAACTCAGATAATGGAACCTTCCTCGGGCAGCGTAAAGGTCAATGGCAAGATAGCTGCGCTGCTTGAGCTTGCCAGTGGTTTTGACGGCGATCTGGATCTGAAGGAGAATGCGTATCTAAGGGGCGCCATGCTTGGATATACCAGAGAATTCATGGATAGAAAATTCCCTGAGATACTTCGTTTTTCCGAGTTGGAGGCTTTTGAAAAGCGCCCGCTGAAGCAGCTGTCTTCAGGTATGAGAGCGAGAATTGCCTTTTCTATAGCTGCAATGCTGGATCCTGAGATACTTATTCTTGATGAGGTTCTTGCGGTGGGCGATGGCGCTTTTCGTGAGAAGAGCGAAGCCAAAATGCATGATATTATAGCAAATGGCAAGGCAACTATACTTGTATCTCATTCTATTCCGCAGATCAGACGTATGTGTAATAAGATCCTGTGGTTGAATGCGGGTAAACAGGTGGAATACGGTACGGATGTGAATGCCATCTGCGATCGATATGAGCAGCATCTGAGGAATACCGCATCAGCTCAGACCACGATGACATATATCGGTACAGCTGCAGCAAACAATACTCTGGATCTGCTGGCTTCACGGGAATTATGCGATGTGTTTGGCTTTTCCGGAGTATCTCCTTTGTTCAGAGTTATGAATATAGCTCACTTTTCACCAATCACTGCGGTGTCAATGCCTGTTTATAAGCTAGGAATAAAGAAACCTACTGTCGCTGAATGTTCTGCTGTCAATATCTTCGATGCAGATGATTTTCTGACAGATGCTAATAAAACACTGTTTATGAAGCTTGAAAAGAGACATGGCGAAATGGTTATGCTGGATATTTCAACCATTCTGAAGGATGTGAATAAAGCATCTGTTCCTGATGGGAATTCAGCTTATTTTGAGGATGTGCCAGCGTTTTCGGCATATATTCATGATTGCAATGTCAAGGTATCATCGGTTTCTGTTTCGGATATGAATGAACGTGAGATTTTTGACGCATTGAAAGAATATTGTAAACGGTTGACATCCGTATACTCTCAGGAACACATAATACTTGTGGAAGCTTATCCGCCTTCGTCGTATATGACGGAGGACGGCTTGCACGATTATGACAAGGATTTTTCTAAGGCTGAAAGAAAGCTTCTGAAAAAATGTTTTGATTATGCTGTAAAGCAGATTCCTAAGGCGCTTATCATAAGGCAGCCTGACAGCATCATCGGCGAAGCCCCTTGCTCTGGTAGAAGATATGCGTTTGATGATTGCTATCACGAATATCTTGTCCGTTCACTGAGTGCTGTAGCCGATCGTGACGAAAAGCACAAGCAAAAACAGCTTGATGAACTGTGTGCAACTTATTCGGCGATATATAAAGAAAAACAGCAATGAAACATCCCCCGAAACTGATTGGTTTCGGGGGATGCTTATTTTATGAAAGCATCAGATATCAGGAAATTTCTGCATCCAGTGTAAGAGAAGGATATGTGACATCGTCATTTGATTTGTTGCCTTGCAGGAAATACAGCGCGCCCGCAGTGAATGTTGAAGTATTTGCTATTGCGGCTACGCCGATACAGTTGACGGAGTTCAGAGTGATGTAGGTGGCGGTTTCCATATCGCTTATAGGAATTACAGAGCCGCTGCCTTCTATCTGCGTGCGGACAGCCCAGCTTCCACTGAGACGTACCTTGGGTGTGGTGCGAAGCGGTACGGGAGTGTTTATCATAAGCGTTACTCTTGTAGAGGTGTGAGCAGAGCCGAAGCCTGCGATTATTCGTGCTGTGGCGTTGGAGTTGATCTCCAGAAAGAATCGCTGGCATTTTGCAAGCTCTGTTGCAGGGTTAGGCGGTGTGAAGAGTGTAGCTTTATTTCCTTTTTCAAGCTTTGCCCATCTTATAGTCTCGCCGTTGGCTGAAAGTGAAAAAGTCTTGCTGTCGGGATCGTAGGCGACATTACCTGCTGAAGCGGAAGCGGTAACATTTGAACCTACGTAGTATTCCAGTATCTGCCTGATCTCGCCGTTCAGTGTAATTGAACCATCATTGTTGACGGTAACAGTGCCACTGACCAGCTGCCAGCGGTCCACAAAATAGCCGATATCGGAAACAGTACCGCTTGCTTTTCTCTGATTGATGCGGAAGTCAGGGTTTATCAGCATATTCGGATTACTGATGGTATCAGCCAGTTCATCGGACGTGATATGCATATCCGTGTTCGCGATATGCGCATTGATAGCATTGCGGGCTGTTTCGTCTACCGTACCGCCCCCTCCGACGGGGGCAGGCTTAAAAAAATTCTCTGCGAGATCGCTGCCAATAATTACGACATCGCCTGTACCGAGAAGATACAGATTACCTGCGCATCCGGGAAGAACAGCGCTCTCACCAGGGAGTATGGGCAGCACGCCAATCGTTGCTGTTTCCGAGATGTCTGCGTTTGCAGATGCGTAAATGGTGGCAGTGCTGTTGTTTTTGATGCAGGCATGATCTCCACCAAGTCCAGAAACGTGATTCTTGCCGCCTGTAAGTGTGACCTTTCTGATGTTTTTCTGCATAGTGTCCTCCTTGTAATAGTAAAGTTGTTATGGAGCTCCAAGCAGATATTACATCAATATAAACTGCAATTAACTGCAGATCCTGTATATATTATGTAGCAAAACATATGAATTGATTGGCATGGCATGATGGTGGCATAAGATTGACATAAGTGTCGTAAAGTGGTATAATATATATGTATATTTATGAAATTTCATGGCTTGTGCCGGAAAGGAATAAAAATGAAGGTTGTAATTCTTGCTGGTGGTTTCGGAACACGAATTTCCGAGGAGAGTCAGTTTAAGCCTAAGCCTATGGTAGATCTCGGCGGTATGCCGATACTCCTGCATATTATGAAACTTTACAGTGCACATGGATTTAACGAATTCGTTATCTGTGCAGGTTATAAGCAGCATGTTATCAAGGAGTATTTCGCGGATTATTTCCTGCACACTTCTGATATTACATATGACTTTACAAACGGAAAGAACGAAATGCTCGTTCATCGCAGCACCTCTGAAAAATGGAAGGTTACTGTTGTGGATACGGGTCTCAATACCATGACAGGCGGCAGAGTCAAGAGAGTGAGAGACTATATCGGTGATGAGCCGTTTATGCTGACCTATGGTGATGGCGTTTCTGATGTGAATATCACAGAGCTGATGAAATTTCACAAGAGCCACAGAAAGCTTGTTACTATCTCAGCTTACAATGCAGGTCAGCGTTTTGGCGTGCTTGATATCAGTGACAGCGGCAACATTACTGAGTTCCGTGAAAAGACTCAGGGCGACGGAAACATGATAAATATCGGATACATGGTTTGTCAGCCTGAATTTATTGATTATATTGCAGATGATACCACTGTTCTTGAAAAGGCTCCTCTGGAGACTGTTGCAAAACTTGGTCAGCTGATGGCATATAAGCATGAGGGCTTCTGGCAGTGCATGGATACCGTGCGTGAAAAGGAACAGCTCGAAAAGATGTGGGCGCAGGGCAGCGCTCCGTGGAAGGTGTGGGCAGATTAATGAGCAATCTTGATTTTTATAGCGGAAGAACAGTTCTTGTGACAGGACACACAGGCTTCAAGGGCAGCTGGATGTGCAAGGTGCTGGCTATGCATGGCGCAAAGGTTATTGGTTATGCCACTGAGGCTCCTACAAACCCATCTCTGTTTGAAGAGGCTCAGATCGAGAAGAATATCGTATCTGTTATCGGTGATATCCGTGATCTTGCCAAGCTTAATGAGACTATGCAGAAGTATCAGCCTGAGATCGTTATTCATATGGCGGCTCAGCCTATCGTGCGTGAGAGCTATGCAGATCCCGTTTATACATATGAGACAAATGTTATGGGCACAGTGAACATCTGCGAGGCTGTTCGTCAGTGCGACAGCGTAAAGAGCTTTGTCAACGTTACAACAGATAAGGTGTACCTCAACAACGAGTGGGAGTGGGGCTATCGCGAGTGCGATCCTTTGGATGGCTATGATCCCTATTCCAATTCCAAGTCTTGTTCTGAGCTGGTGACATCTTCCTATAAGAAGTCCTTCCTGAATGCTAAGGGCATCGCAGTTTCTACTTGCCGTGCAGGTAACGTTATCGGCGGCGGTGACTTTGCAAAGGACAGAATAATCCCCGACTGCGTGAGAGCGATGGAGGCTAAGACCGAAATCATCGTGCGTAATCCGTATTCCACACGTCCTTATCAGCACGTTCTGGAGCCTGTGGTGACATATCTCACACTTGCCATGAAGCAGTATGAGGATAATGCGCTTGCAGGCAACTACAACATCGGTCCCGATGACTGTGACTGTGTTGAAACAGGCGAGCTTGTGGATATCTTCTGCAATGCTTGGGGCGATGGCGCGGCATGGAAGAATGTCGCAGAGGCAAACGCTCCCCATGAGGCGAACTTTCTGAAGCTTGACTGCTCCAAGATAAAGTCAGCTATGAAGTGGTCTCCCAGATGGCACATTACCGACGCTATAGAAAAGACTGTTGAGTGGAGCAAGGCATACCTCGCAGGTGAAAATGTGGCGGAGGTTATGGAAAAGCAGATAAAGGAATACCTTGCATGAAAGCAGTAATAACAGGAGCCTGCGGCTTTATAGGCAGAAACCTCACCATGAATTTGCTTGATGCAGGCTATGAAATACTTGCAATAGACTGTGCGGATATGTGCTTCAGCAACGATCCGCACATTACCTATGTCCGTTCGGATCTTACGGATATAAGTAGCTGCATCAATGAACGCTTTATGGGCAGTGATGTGATATATCACCTCGCCTGGGCAGGAGTACGCCCTGAGGATCGGAATGATCTCAGTGTGCAACAGAAGAATATCAGCCTTTCCGTAAATGTTGTGGAGCTTGCAAAGGCGCTTGATATCAAAAAGGCGGTATTCGTCGGCTCTACGATGGAGTATTGCTACAACGAGGGTGAGATAGGAGAGACCTCTCTCCCGACTCCGCACAATGCTTACGGCAGCGTCAAGACGGCAGTGAGATTCATATGCCAACAGCTGTGCAGGGACTACGGTATCGATTTCGAATATGCAGTTCTCACAAGCATATATGGCAAGGGCAGGGAGGACAATAACGTTGTCTTTTACTGCATAAGAAGTTTCCTTAACGGAGAAGTTCCAAAGCTCACAAGATGCATCCAGAAGTGGGATTTTATCCACATTGACGATGCGGCAGAGGCGCTGAAACTGATCGGTGAAAAGGGCAAGCCTTTTGCTTTTTATGCGGTTGGTGCGGCTGAGAATCGTCGTCTCAGCGAGTATATCGACATAATATGTAAAATTACAGGCGGCAAGGCAGAGCTTGGCGCAGTAGAATACAAGGATGGTCTTATCGCAAATTCCGCCATCTGCATAGACAGATTAAAGGCAGATACGGGCTTCACGCCCACCATCAGCTTTAGCAACGGAATCATAGCAGTGATAGATCATTACAGGAGGAAATAATGCAGGAGTACATCATTGTAGGAGCAGGCATTACAGGCGCTGTTATAGGCAGATTTCTCGCTGAAAGAGGCGATAGGGTAACTATCATAGATCGTCGTGATCATATTGCGGGCAATATATATGACTACAAGAACGAGGATGGCATTCTGGTTCAGCAGTATGGCCCCCATGCATTCCACACATACAGTGAGCGTGTCTATGAATATGTCACTAAGTACCATAAGTGGAACGATTTTTATCTCAAGGTCATGGCGGAGATGAACGGCAAATCCACACCTTCTCCGTTCAATTTCCAGACCATCGATGATTATTACTCCCCTGAAAAGGCAGAGGAGATAAAGGCGCATATCCGTCAGAAGTACGGAGATGCGCCTAAGGCTACCATCGTTGAAATGCTGGAGTGTGATGATCCTCTCATCAAGGAGTATGCTGATTTCCTGTTCGATAACGACTACAGCCTTTACACCGCAAAGCAGTGGGGAATTTCTCCCTCTGAGATAGATGTAAGCGTGCTGAAGAGAGTGCCTGTTTTGTTCTCATATAAGAACGGTTATTTTGACGATACCTATCAGATTATGCCAGAGGGCGGCTTTACAGCGTTTATCAGTTCTCTTATTGAGCATGAAAACATTACGGTAAAGCTCAACACAGAGGCTAAGGACATGATCACCGTGAAGGACGGAAAGCTGCTGCTTAATGGCGAAGAAACAGACAAGATCGTGTTCTACACAGGTGCAGTGGATGAACTGCTGGACTGCAAATTCGGCGTACTTCCCTATCGTTCTCTTAGATTTGAGTACAAGACTGAAAATACAGACAGCTATCAGGCTGCTGCAGTAGTGGCATATCCTCAGGCAGAGGGCTATACCAGAATCACCGAGTATGCAAAGCTGCCCGAGCAGCAGACAAACGGCAGAACGATTATCGGTGTTGAGTATCCTCAGAGCTATGAGGCCGGCAAGACCGAGCCGTATTATCCCATTCCTACCGAGCAGAGCGCAGAGCTTTACGCAAAGTACCGCGCAGAGCTTGAGAAGATACCGAATCTTCGTCTGTGCGGAAGACTTGGTGATTTCAAGTATTACAACATGGATCAGGCTCTCGAAAGAGCACTGGAGATCTGTGACAGCCTGAGTTGATATCCTGATCGATAAGCTCCGTATCTGATTGCGGAGCTTTCGCTGTTAATGCATGGCTATATTCTGATGTCAATTTTTACAAAATTCCAAACTTGTATTTGTGATATATGTAGTTGAAATATATGGCTGGATATGTTAAACTATTATCAGTATATTTATATTGGATAACCCTGCATAAGCGGGAGCAAGGACTGGTCTGGTGATATGCTTTTTGACGTTGATTGCTACACTAATCTCGGCGATCGTGAATGTAACGAAGATAGTGTATATCTGGGCGAAAACAACACAGGAGAGCGTTTGTTTTTGGTTGCTGATGGTTTAGGCGGACACGGCGGCGGTGATATTGCTTCGGATATTGTGGCCAAAACTTTGGCAAAGCGCTTTCGGAAGAAAGATTTTGATATAAAGGAGTCTATAGCCGCAGCTAATGAAGACATTCTTGCATTTCAGCAGGAAGCAATGAAAAAGTGCAAGTCTACAGTTGCAGCGGTGTATGTCAAGAGTGATGAGCTAGTGGCTGCCCATGTGGGCGACAGCAGAATATACATGTTCTCAGACGGGAAAATCGTTTATCAGAGTCAGGATCATTCGGCATCGCAACTTGCGGTGACTATGGGAGAGATAACCCCTGAGCAGATGAGGGGTCATTCAGACAGGAACATTCTCACAAAGGCCCTTGGAGCTGCCGAAAGTGTTAAGGCGGATATAGACAGTATTCCTGTGGCAGATATCGATGCAGTGCTGCTTTGTACTGATGGGTTCTGGGAATATGTCACTGAGGATGACATGCTTTTTGCGTTGAATTCCACAGATTCGGCAGGCGACTGGCTCGTTAAGATGATCGCCGTTCAGAGAAAAGCTGACGCTTACAGCGACAAGGATAATAATTCTGCAATAGTATTAAGAAAGGGGGATGCTTGATAAATGGCATATTGTCCATATTGTATGAAAAGACAGGATGTTGCATCCGACGGACGATGCGTGCGTTGCGGCAAGCCTCTGGATATGAATATCAAGGTTCCTGTACATCATCTGCGCCCGGGTACGTTGTTGTGCAGAGAAAGATATCTTGTAGGTACTGCACTTGGTCAGGGCGGATTTGGTATTACATATATCGGTCGTGACAGAAATCTTGATGTCCGTGTAGCGATAAAGGAATTCTATCCCAATGGATATGTAAACCGCACCAATACGGTGAGCAGCGTGGTGAATACCTCTGCCACATCGGCTGAAGCTCAGTCAGTGTTCATCAAAGGCAGGGAGCGTTTCTGGAGCGAGGCAAAGTCTCTGGCGCAGTTTTCCGGAGAGCAGGGAATAGTTATTGTCCGTGACTTCTTCCAGGAGAATAATACAGTTTACATCGTAATGGAATATCTTGATGGTAAGACGTTGAAACAGCAGCTGGATCGTGGCAAGCGTTTTTCACCCAAAGAGATCGTTGATCTGATGCTGCCTATTATGGAGTCGTTGAAGGTCATCCATCAGGCAAAGCTGCTCCACAGGGATATAAGTCCAGATAATATTATGCTAGTCAATGGCAAGGCTAAGCTGATAGATTTCGGTGCTGCTCGTGAGTATGCCACAGGCAACGGTAGTTCTTCCATAATAGTAAAGCCCGGATATGCTCCCATTGAGCAGTATGGCAATAAAAATGAACAGGGTCCGTATACGGATATCTATGCATTATGTGCCACAATGTATAAATGTATTACCGGAGTACTGCCTGATATTGCTACTGACAGAGTAGGCAAGGTCGATTGTCTTAAGAAACCCTCGGAGTTAGGTGTAAGCATATCTCCGTTATTGGAGAATACCATTCTCAAGGGCATGGCTGTTCATAAGGAAGACCGATATCAGAATATGGCGGAGCTTATCAGGGTTTTTGTTAATCCGTCTGCCACAGCCTCTCAGGAGGATGGGGCGGTGTTAACCAGCATCGGAGCAAATGTCCATGATGTTATAGGCTATAATACCAATAACAGGTTTAATGATCCGCGCACAGGACAGAGCAGGGCAATTAACAGCAATAATACTATGCGGGGAAACAGGCTGGTTGACAATAGGGGAGCATATACCCGTCAGCAGGATGAGCAGTCTCAGCATTACACTCAACAATCCCAGCATTACACTCAGCAATCGCAATATTACACTACTCAGCATACTCAGCATACCCAACATACCCAGCACACCGGTATAGTAAAGGGTCACGCAGCTGTAAAGAAAAAGAGAGGTAAGTCAAAACGCTCAAAGGGTGGTCTGGCATCAATGAATGTTTTCCAGCAGACCATGCTTATGATGGGAATACTTGCTGCAATAGCGGCAATCGCATTCCTGGTGCTGTTTATTGTGCTGGATATAAACCCTTTTGAAGAAAAGGTTCAGGAGAATTACAGCGATATAACATTGCCTGTTGTTCGCATCAACGGAGCCTTCTATGAACTTCCGCTTTCGGTTGACGATGCAGAGGACATCGGATGGGTAGCCGATGTTAAAAGGGATATGGCGGTTCCTGCAGGAGCAACAAAGTATATTACCTTCTGCTATAATGGCAAAGAGTATGTACGGGCCATTGAAAACAACACAGGCGCTTCCGCGCGCTACACACGTTGCGAAATGCCCTTCTTTGCGATCGCTGATGGCCTGGGGTATGTAGCGACTCTGGCTGATGTGGGCATCGGAACACCTGAATCGGTTCTTCGTGAAAAGCTGGCAGGTGTCGCATACGAACGTTCTGAGTCGGATGCGTTCTTCCTGTATCGTATTGATGGAAAAAATGATGCAGAGATAGAAATATGGATAGATAAGAATGCCGAGCTTGTAACGATGATGAATATCAGCTTTGAATAAAACAAATCCCCGATAGAAATATCGGGGATCTTGTTATGCACTTTTGATGTTGTTATCTTTCGTTTTATTTCGCAATCGATTGTAATGCTTTGTTTTCAAGTACGGCCGAGAGATACTTCGGTTGTTATGCGGTCGCGCTTACTATAGCGGAAGCGCCGCCCCATACGCCATTGATGCATACATATACAGCATACTTGTA
>JAZKZL010000073.1:0-1482 GCA_045612645.1 Oscillospiraceae bacterium | reverse complement strand
CATCTGCATCTCCTCTGCGTCATCGGTAGGCTCCCATCCGCCGCTTATTCCCGCGAAACCATCAGAGCCGTAATCCTGTGTGGTTATAGTCTTGCCACCGAATTCTTTGCTCCTCTTATACCATACAGCACTGCCTACCGCAACATTGTGATGGGTCTTGAGTTTTAGCTCGTTGAAAACATGGTAAGACCACTGTGATCCTGCTGTGATACTATCTCCGTCAACACCGAAATTCAGCTTTTCAAATTTATCCATAAAACATTCTCCTCATATAAATTACATATTCATTAATATTGTAATACAAATCTTTGTATTTGTAAAGGTTTTTTTAAAAAACTCCGCTAAGGTCAAAATCGGGTGTATATTCCTCCTTAGCTGAACTTCGCTCCTGCATGAATCCTAGCAGACCTGATTCTATGACTGCGTCAAGAGCTTTGTTGTACTCAAAAGTCGTGATACGACGATTAAGCCTAGGATGATCCTTGGCTTTATAAAACGGAGTATACTGGCTCATCAGGCTGAACAGGATATCCTCTCCGAAGCGCTCTCCGATGTGATGTATGATCTCCACCGAATCCTTATACAGATAGGGCAGAACAAGGTGCCGTACCACAGTTCCTTTTTTCAGAAGATTCCCGTCGAATTGCGGCTTTCCTGTTTGTCTGACCATCTCCCCAACTGCTGCCATTGCAGTTTCAAAATAGTTTGGTGTAGCTGACAGCTTTGCCGCCTCCTCTGAAAAATACTTCACATCAGGTAGATAAATATCGATGTATCCCTCCAGCATACGCAGTGTTTCCACCTTTTCGTAGCCGCCACTGTTATATACTATCGGAATATCCAGTTTCCCCCTCACCATACCCAGCGCCTCGATTATCTGCGGCACGAAATGTGTGGGATTGACAAGATTTATGTTATGCGCACCCTGTTCTTTAAGCTCCATAAATATATCAGCCAAGCGCTCAACAGTAATATCCGCGCCTTTATTCTCGGCGCTGATATCATAATTCTGACAATATACGCACCTCATCACACAGCCCGAAAAGAACACCGCGCCGCTGCCATTAGTTCCGCTGATGCACGGCTCCTCCCAGTGATGAAGCGACGCCCTTGCTATCCTGAGTCTCTCACCTGCGCCGCAAAAACCATTCGCATTGTTTCTGTCCACCCCGCACTGCCTCGGGCAGAGAGTACACCCCATGTTCTCCTCCTCAAAATTAATTCCCAAACGCACGGCTTGGGAATTAAGCTATTATTTCTTCTGCTCTTTGACGGTGATGTTGCGCACGAACTCATAATTGGGTGTGTACCAACCTTTATCATCGTGCAGTGTTTCAAGACTGACAGCAAGCACGCCGTTCTCCACATGAGTAAAATTCAGCGGACTTTCTGCCACAACATCATATGTAAACACGAATGTCACATTTGCAGGAAGCTCTGCAGTGTTCTGGAATATCAGACGGAAGCTGATTTCCTGAAGGC
>JAZKZL010000072.1:0-12932 GCA_045612645.1 Oscillospiraceae bacterium | reverse complement strand
CTACCAGAAGGAAACCGACGAACGCGACTTCAACTACCAGAAGGAGCAGGATGAGCAGGAACAGGCTAACGAGGACCGCGACTATGCGTACGATCTTGCGATGGCCATGCTGGAACAGGGCAAGATGCCCAGCCGTGAACTGCTCAAGCAGGCAGGTCTGAGTGACGAGGATATCGACGCTCTGCTGGGCGGCGGCAGCTCTTCGGGCAGTGGCGGTTCCTCCGGCAGCGACAGTCCTTCCGGGAACAAACCCGACAACGACAACAGCAAGACAGGACTCCCGCCGCATCTGGACGATACTCAGAAAACAGTCAGCACTCAGAACAAGACCAACACCGGCACAGGCACGGGAAAGAAAAACGGCACTGAGGATGACAAGAAGAAGCTGCAGGAGGCATTTGAAAAATTCCTTTAAGGAGGTAGCAACTGATGGCGAGAGACACCGAAGCGCTTCGTAAAAGGTTGCAGGCATATGCAAAAACACTGCCCGAGTACGGAAGCAAAAAAGCATCCGGGAAAGACGATGATGACAGGGACATGTACAGACGTGCCGCTGATTCCATCGTAGCCAACAAAAACAGAAGACGGTCCCGCAGCGTAGCCGGGTCCGTCGATGCTGACGAGGAAAAGCGCACGGACAGTGACGTACCGAGGCAGCGCAACTACGGCACCCGTGACCATGACGCAGACATGAACCGCGCAGCTGCTGCGATAAAAAACAACAGAGACAGCCGAGCAAGCCGAGACCCTGCCAAGCTGGCAGACAGATACCTCGAAGTCACGACCGGTAAGCAGCGACCCGAGCGCAACGTAGGCGCTGTGCTGCGCGAGAGGATGACGCAGGACGAAGGAGATGACGAATACCTCAAGTCCATCGGCAGGGTGGCCAGCGATGTGGGCAGCCGCATCCGCCCGCAGCCTGATGCTGTTGACGTAACGCAGAGCACCGAACCCACAGAACCCGCAGAGCCCGATCGAGTAAAGCAGGCAGCAGAAAAAGAACGCGTATACGAGGCAATGACCAAGGCGCTCGACAGTCAGGCGGGGCTGCGTGCCACGGGTGTAGGCAGGACTGAGGGTGTGCAGGTAACCGATGCAGACCGTGCGGCTGCGATCGACAGGCTGGACAAGCGCGCGAAGGAAGCAGAGAAGGCAGGACTGGATCCTACACCGTACCTTGAGGCAAAGGCACGTCTTGAAAGCGACGAAGAGTTCAAGTATGTGCAGATGTACGACGAGGATGATCCGCTGGTTAACAAGCCCGACGCAGAGCAGCAGCGGTGGGAGCTGGGCAGGCAGTACATGGATGCGATGGCCAACACCGAGACGCAGAAGGATGTCCGTGCCCACGAGAACTATATGTTTAGGCAGGATGCGCGCTGGGATAAGATTGCCGAGGAGCTTGCTGCGGACGGTTGGCAGTATTCGGCGGCAGACTGGCACGAAAGGCGACGCGACCTGCGCGAAGACGGCGTGCTGGGCACTATGAAGGACGCTGTGTTTGGCGATGAACTGGAGCAGTACTGGACGTATGAAGAGGCCAGCACTTACTACGGACTCAAAAATGCGGGCAGAGACGCCGAAGCGCGCGAGTACAAGCAGTATATCGATTACCTTGCAGGCAATCGACGCAGAGAAGAGACCGACAGGCTCATGGAAGAGACCGACTACAATCCCGTGCTGCGCACGGCGTCGGCAATCTTCAACGCGCCCATGAAAATCGTCAACGCTGTTGATATTATCGGGCAGGAAGCTATAAACGCCATCGGCGGCACGGGCGTCGACTCTTTGGACTACAAGCCGATCAATTACGAGCGCACAAATTATGCAGGCGCTGTGGGCAACAAAAACCGCGAGATAGTGACGCAGCAGCTGGCATCTATCGGCACGCTCAACGACTTTGTGCGCGACAGGTTTGGCTGGGAAAATGATATCCCGATCATCGGCAACCTTGACTGGGGCGATATATACGGCGCGGGCGTTGATGCAACTACGTCCATAATCAATACGGTTATCTTTGGCGGCATAGGCAAAAATGCCCCCGGTATCGCAATGGGCGTTGAAAAATACTCAGATGAGTTTGTTGACGCAAAGGACGCAGGCGCAACCGACAAGCAGGCAGGCAGATACGCCACAGCATCGGCTATTGCGGAAGGAATCGGCGAAAGCGTAGAGCTTGGCGGCATTTACCGCAAGCTTGCCAAGATGGACGGCAGCATAAGCTTCCCCAAGATACTTGGTCTCGGCGTGATACAGGCCCTCGAGGGCGGCGCGCAGGAAGGCGTGACTACGGTACTGGAGCAGATCTCCGGCAATATTTGGCTGGGCGAAAACAGCTCCTTTGAGGTGAGCAGGCGCAGGTATTATGATGCACTTATCGCACAGGGATACGGTCCGGACGAGGCAGAGTATATGTCCCGTCAGATGGCATCCAAGGATGCGGGTGACGATTTCCTTGCATCCGTACTGATCGGCGCGATCTCCGGCGGCGGCGGACGCACTATCGTGGAGGGCGCTGTACAGTCCAGATCCAAACAGAGCTACGCCGACGAGGCGGCAGGTCTTGCTATACGTGAGCTGGGCAACGAGGAGGAACTGGCGAGGATCATGTCCGAGACCAGCGGCACTGAGGTAACAACGCCCAAGAGTGCAACGGCGCTGGGCAGACAGTACCGCAAGTACATTCTGGACGCAAGCGAGCAGCTGGCGCGTATACGCCGTGAAGAGGTTGACCAGGCACTGCTTGACTACTACGACGAGCAGAAGGGCATAGCTGCGCCCAAAGAGTCTACCGGCATCGATGCAATGGACAGGATCGGCAAAGCACTCGCCAATGCGGATGCGGAAAAACTGAAGCGGGTGCGTGAGGCACTGGTAAAAAGCTTCCGAGGCAGACCTGTGAGCAGGAAAGAAGCCGACATGCTGAAGGCTGATCCCGCAGCCATGAAGGCGCTGAGTATTGACCGCAAAATCACGCCCGACAGAACCCGATCCGAACGCGCTGTGCTTTTGCAGGAGCAGGCGAGATATGCCTCGCGCGCACCGATAGCAAATATAAGAGCGCGGCAGGAGTTTACTGCCAATGTCAAGCGAGCACTGGCAGAAATGGAAGAGACCATCAAGAAAAACGGCAGCGAAGGCACCAGCGACGCAATGAAAATGCGTGCGGAGGCTGTAGACAAAAAGCCTGCTGTTGACGAGACGGCAAACGGCACCACAGTCAACGGCGAAAATGTAAGGGGTGTCATGTTTGCCAAAATAGCCACCGGCAACAGTGATGCAATGGTAACAGTGACTGCAAATGACGGCAGCGTACGCGAGGTTGCGCTGGATGAGGTGACCGTAAACAGCAACGACAGGGGCGAGGCAATGACATACGCATCGGTAATGAGCACGCCAAAGCTTGCCAATGCGTTTATGGCATCCATATCCAACAATCAGACGGGTAAACTCGACAGGGTAGCCAACGGCATGGATCACGCATATGATATGGCAAAAAGCGGATTCAGGATCGAAGCTGTCCGCAACAGTGCGTTGACCAAGGAACTGACGGACGCTCAGCTGAGAATAGCCTTCGGCATGGGTGTCGATGAACGCAATACGGCGCTGGCAGCCGAACGGCAGAAGGTTGCTGCACGACAGCAGAAGTACACCGGCAAGGGCTGGAAGGGCGGCACTTTGGATATGGGCAGCGTAGTATACGATGACCTTGACGAGCGCCAGCAGCGACAGGTGGACCTTGTTGAGATCGCCGCGCATCGCTTTGGCGTGAATGTTGTTTTGTTTGAGTCCGAAGCTGACGCAAACGGTCTGTATGCCGGCGGTCAGGGTGCGTATGATTTTGAGACCAACACCATAAGGCTGGACGTCAATGCAGGGCTCGACAGCACTGACAGCGACATCGAAAACGTGGCCATGCTGCGCGTGCTGTCTCATGAACTTACGCACAGTTTCAGGCGCAACAATCCCGAGGCGTATCATGAGCTGCGCGAAGCAGTTATCGACACTCTTGAGAAGTACGGCACCAACACCGAGGATCTGGCAGACCGCAAGATAGCCGACAGAATGGCAGTGGACGGGGTCGAAATAAGCAGAGACGATGCCCTTG
Organism: Oscillospiraceae bacterium; assembly: GCA_045612645.1. GTDB lineage: Bacteria > Bacillota > Clostridia > Oscillospirales > Ruminococcaceae > CAG-115. The sequence continues at coordinate 8,824 of JAZKZL010000072.1, read as the reverse complement.
ATGAAGTGGTGGCTGATGCTTGCGAAATGATGCTGCGCGACAGCGATGCACTTGAACAGCTCAACAAACTGCATCCGGAAACTGCGAAAAGCTTTGTGCAGAGGGTCATAGATCTGCTTAAGGATCTGATGAAAGCTATACGCGACGCATTTGGCGGCGCTGCATCTGATGAAGCACAGCTGCTGCTTGCAGATGTGGAGGGCATGGCCAACGACTATAAGGCAATTGCTGCCAAGTGGAGTGATGCTGCGATAGCATCGGCATTGGAAAGTGGCAGAGAACTCGCTGCTGCCGAGGAATTTGTAGAAAAGTTGGGCGTCAATGAGCAGCTCGCCGAGGTAATGGAGAAGGGCGGATACACTGCGCCTGACGGCGGCATGTTGAGCGTGCGCACCCGCAATGAGTGGGATGCGGCACTGGTCACGCTGGCAAAGGGAAGCAACATTGCGGATGAAAAGTATCAGGAAGCGGCGCGCACCGTGCATATGCTTATGGATTTTGTGATGAGCGATGCAAACATGCGCGAGTTTGTGCCCCATGGCAAGCCCGGCGGCAACCCGCTGCGCAGCAACGTGGAATACACCTACACATTTGACATGGACGCAAGCTGCCCGAGAACCTACGAATTCGGCGCATACCGCGACGCAGTGCAGCGCATTGCAGGCAGAAAGCTCACCGAAAACGAGGCACGCACGCTCATTGAGAACCTGCGCGCATACGGCATGATGATTCCGTGCACGTACTGCTATGTAGAATCCAAACGCATGGCTCTTTCGCGCGAGTATCTGAACTACATTAATAACCGCCGCACTGTAATTACAGCACAGAGCGAAACCGAATCCACCAAGGCACTGCCGACAAGCGTATTTGACCATGCGTCCGGTACGTACAAAAACAATCAGGGCGCGGAGACTTGGCGCAAGCGAGTTGAGAAGTGGCGCGCCGAGGGCAGGGATGCATACGCACCGACCGCCAACGAGATCTACGAAGCGGTCACTACGTCCGAGGCTGCGGTATTTAACTATCTTGATGGCAAGTATGCCGGCGAAGACAACTACGAGGCGGACGAATCTACCGTAAGGTACGACATCAACGGCAGAAGGCTTGAGGCATACAAGGACTTCAAGCTGCCTGTAAGCCAGAAGAAACTCAAGGCAGATCTGTGTGAGCACTTTGGCATTACCTATCGCGAAAAGGGATCCTCGCCCGTGCAGAAGGAAATTGAAGAGTATGCGGCTATCTGGCTTAATGACATGCAGGCGAACAGGCCTCATCAGATAAGGCTGGGCGACCAGAACGCAGACACGATCTATCCCGAGGCACTGGCACTTCATCGCGAGGCATCCAATTACGCGAAGAGCAGCTCTCAGGCGCACAGCGTTGACCAGTATGCTCCGTATTCCGATCAGCTGCTGAAGGCTACCGCAGAGGAAAAGGCAAACATCAACGCACGCGGCGGCTTCCGTATACACAGCAGCAACGACTTCAGATTGGACAATCTTGTCGATTATGTGCAGTTCTTTACTCATCTCGCGATGGACCGGCGCGGCGACTTCGGCTGGTATTCACACAGCTACACCAAGGATCTGGTGTTTGCACGCACTTTCCGCGACACAAATGCCAGAATAAATATCTCGATCGCGATGAACGGCAGCGGCGATAACATCACCATGAATGCGGATGAAGGCGCAGACTGGGCGGGCGCACGCGCACTGCGCAACGGCGACGGCAAGGGGCTGAAAGGCAGCAACAACATTGGCATTATGGCGATGGTAACCAACAACGACCAGCTGTCCATGGCTCTTAACAGCGACTGGATCGACATGGCGATACCTTTTCACTCTTCGGGAATTCCCAAGAGCATCTGGTACGATATCATGGCGTGGTTTGACTACACCTCCGTGCAGAGCGATACCCCGTATGAAGCGCCTTATATGCGCGACAAGCTGCGCGGGAGGGGCATTGATACCGTCACGATGACCAATGAAGAAGTGCAGCGCGCGTACGACAAGGAATTTGACATCATCCGAATCTACAAGTACAAGAAGGGCAAGCGCTGGCTCACCGCAAAGAATCCCGTAAAGGTGAAGTTCCTGCCCGGTGATCAGTACGTAGGCACCGAGGCGATACCCGGTAAGAAGTACACGCAGGAAGAATACGATGCACTTGTGCGAAAGGGTGCTATCATTCCCGGTCACAGGAACGATGCAAAGCGATACCTTGAACTGTGTGCACGCTATGGCGTAAAACCGAGATTCAGCGGAACGATGGTCAAACTGCAGGACGGCACCGAGGTGGACATAACCCAGCATCCCAATTATGTAAAGGTGCTCAAAGAGACCGCACGCACCGATACTCCGCAGCGCGAGATACAGGCAAGGTTCGACCTTGAGTACGGCATGGAGCAGCTCAGGCTGCGTTCACAGAAGGGCGGTTACAACACTGCCGGATCCAATCAGTACATATCGAGGGACTTTGTTGACAATGTTCTCAAGAAAAACAGGCCCGTGGGCTGGGTATCGATCCGTGCGGCAATGACTTATTTCCAGAGCAACGAAGCGGCATGGCAGCATATAGAGGATCTGCGTGAGCAGGGTGTGGAAGGTTTCAGCGCAAAGGAGATGCAGGAGCTGCGCAACAGATACGAGATAAAGCGTGAAAGTCTGCCTTCGGCAAGCCTGCGCACCGACGAAACGGGCACCGGCAGCAAGAGCCTTATGTCGATACGCAATCCCAATCGTATTCCTGCACGCGAGCTGCTGACCAATGTACTTGCGGATTCGCTTACAAACGAACGCGAGCACAGGGTCCTGAGTGAGTATCAGGATAAGCTTGCGGACCTCAACGAGATGCAGCGCGAGCTGGACGATGCGAGGCAGACAATACGCGACTTTGCATTTGTGCCTGAGGATGAGCTGACCGCACAGGAAAGCGGCATACTCAGCAAGGCGAGAAGCACCGAGAAACGGCTTGCCGTGGAACTTGCAAAGGCTGACAAGGAACTGCTGAAAATGCACGCGCTTGAGCCCATCAGAAACGTTTTGGCGCGCGTAAGAGAACAGCTCAAGGACGATATACGCAATGCCCGACTGGCGGAGCAGATGCATGAAGGCGCGATCAGAGCCAGAATGAAGGACGAGTACGAACAGCGACTGACTGATCAGCGCGCAAGGAAGGACGCGCAACTGCTGCGTATAGAAGAACGTAATCGTGAGGCGCGTATATACCTCAAGGATGAAACGCAGTTGGCAGAACGGATGCACGAGGGTGCGATCAGAGCCAGATTGAAACGTGAGCATGAGCAAAAACTTACTGATCTCAGGGCGAAGAAGGATGCGCAAGTTAAGGCTATACACGAAAGAAGCCGCGAATCACGTATTCGATTGAGGGAAGGCTACGAGGAAAGACTGGCTGCGTTGCGTAAGCGAAAGGATGAGCAAATCGTACGTCTGCGTGAATCCCGCGAAAGCATTACGCTGCGCAAAACTGTAGCGCGCAAGGCAAAGACCCTTATAAAGATGGCGGTATCTCCTACTGACGCTAAACATATACCTGATAATCTGGCGAAGCCTGTGCAGGCACTGATGGAGTTCTTCGGCACAGAAGACACGTTTGACGTGAGCGAAAGGCTTGTCAGCCGACTGCTCTCGGTTAAAAATGCATACAGTAAGCTTGCTAAAAAGGTAGACGAGCCCAATGCATCCTATGATGACTTTGTGCAGGCACTGTACGACCAGAATATCATTGAGGAATTTGATGCGCTGGAGGAACTGCTTGAAGAACACATCGAACGTAACAAAGAGGAAGGCGCCACCGCATTCAGCAAGAAGATGACCGCGGGCGAGCTGCGAATCTTCAGCAATATCATAGACCATCTGAATTACATAGCAACCGACGCCAACAAGACCTTTATAGAGGGTCGTACTGTAGAGACCGGCAAGATCCTGCACGATATCTACACCATGATGTACGACGAGGAGACGGGCAGAGTAAAGACGGATGTTGGCAGAAGCCAGCTGCGCGCACTCATGGATCCTATGAACAGGTCGTTCCATATATCGAACATGACGCCGGTGTATTTCTTTGACACGCTGGGCGGACCGCTCAAGGCACTGGGCATGGATCTTATCAACGGCGAAAGCGTATACGCACGCACCCGTTACGAGGCAAAACAGAAGCTGCAGGAGATTGCCGACAAGTATCATTACGATAAATGGGGCTATGGCGGGGATACGCTTGAACTTAAGCCGGACCTTGGCGAGAATATCGAGCTGACGCGCGAGCAGGCCATGTGTATTTGGGCAGTGGCGAAACGTGAACGACTGAGCGAATATCAGACCAAGCATCTCAGCATGGGCGGCGTTATCCTTGACAAACGCGCATCGAAGCCGGGCTTTGCAGGCTATATCGAAAAGGAACCCGTCGGAACACCGCTGGGCGATAAGGATATAGAAGCGATCGACAAGTGGCTTACCAAAGAACAGAAGGCGTATGCGGACGCAATGGTCGAGTATGTAAGCAACGACATGGCGCGACTGGGCAACGAAACCAGCATGAAACTGCACGGATACAGCAAATTCAACGTGGGCGGCTATTACTTCCCGTTTAAGACGCCGTCGGATTTCTTGAAGACCGACATCGACAAGACCGGAGAAACAGCGCTGTACAGAAATGAAGGATTTACCAAGAGAGTCACCAAGGGCGCAAGCACGCCTGTAATGATCACGAACTTCAGCGACGCCATAGCTAACCACATTGATAGGATGAGCAGATATCATGCACTGGCAGTGCCGCAGGATAATATCATGCGCATACTCAACTACAAAGCGGAGTCTACCGCGTCCGTCAAGCGTCTTATCCGAGGTTATTACAATTCCGCCACGCTGGACTACATACTCAAGTTTGTGGGCGACGTGCACAGGATGCAGGGCAAAACCAAGGAAGAGGGCTTTGTACAGAAGTTTATCAGTCTTGACCGCCGCCGCGCTGTAAGCGGCAGCCTGTCTGTGGGAATACAGCAGCTGAGTGCACTCACCAAAGCGATGGCTATGGTGGACGTTAAGTACTTCAGGGGGCCTGTGGCAAGCACCAAGTGGTTTGAGGAGGCGATGAAGTACAGCGGAACGGCGATAATTAAGGATATGGGCGGCTTTGCACCCGGCATGGCATACAGTACTGATGACTGGCTGTTGGGCAGATCGGACGGCATTGCGATGAAGGGCGTTGGCGTACTCAAAAAGACCGGGCACGCTATTGACAAGGTAACAGGCTATGTGCCGGAGATGGCCGACAAGATCACCTGGGCACAGATATGGCAGGCTGTAAAACGTGAGCAGGCAGATAAGACGGGGCTTGCCATTGACGACGAAAAGCTTCTTCAGATCGCCGGCAAACGCTTTGATGAAGTCGTGCGCTATACGCAGATATACGACTCGGTCATGGCAAAATCGCAGGTCATGCGCAACCCGCACATGAACAGCTACACCGGATTTATGGCCGAACCGCTGCTTACGTACAACATGGTTATGCACGCCGCACGCGAGTGGGCCAAGGGTAACGGCAAGCTTGGACGCAGGTACCTTATAGCTGTGGCTGCGACCATCATCTACAACGCGGCGCTGAAGAGCCTTGTAACCGCGGGCAGAGACGATGACGATGACGAGACGTGGATCGAAAAGTACGCACAGGCAATGGTGGGCGATGTAATCAACGACATCGTTATATTCAACTACATACCGATCGCAAAGGATATCTGGGATGTATTTCTGGGCGGAAGCGTAGATCGCGCCGACACATCTATATTTGTACGTGCGGCTGACTTTGTGAAGATCCTTGCCAACGACAACAAGAGCACCAAGGACAAGCTGTATGCGGCAACACAGATGCTGGGCGCTTTCAGCCCGATTCCTGCAGGCAATATGTGGCGAGATCTCAAAATGCTGAAAAACAGCGGCAGAGCAATTGTCGGCAAGAACGGCGGCAGGGAAGCTTTGGACGAAGACTGGCTTGGCTACATCATGCGCGGTGCGCTGAAGAATAATACACCTGTCGTGCTCGATGAATTGCTTTATCCCAAGAATGCAACGCGCATTGTAAAGGCAGCAATCAAGGGCGACAGTGCCGATGTGGCAGAGTATCGCAGGCAGATGAAGGCTTTTGAGGGCAAGGATGATAAGCAGATCAGCACTACTATCAAGACCGGCATAAAGAAAGCATATCTTGAGGGCGAGATCGATGCCGAGAAGGCGATCGAAACGCTCAACAAATATGTCGATATGGATGACGGCGATGCTTATATGCTTGTGGAGAGCTGGGAGTATGAGAGCGGCGGCAAAGATTGGAAGAAGACTGCCAAGGTAATTGACGCCATCGATGCCGGTGACGCTGATGCGCTGGAAGATGCCGTGGCTGAATTGGTTGAATACGGCGGATACGATACGCCTAAGGAAGCGGCGCAGACCATTGCAAGCGGAATCACATCCACCTATAAGCCTGCATACATAGAGGCGTCTCCTGACGAGCGCCGTGCCATGAAAACCGAACTGCTGGACGCATACGAAACCGTATACGATACGGCAGGCGTGGATTTTGACAGAGACGCGCGCAGTAAGCAGATCGACAAATGGGTCGAAGACTAAAGACCGAAAGGCAGCTCCGAAAGGGGCTGCCTTTTGAATACAAAAAATGAGGAGGAACAGAACATGGGTTACGTTATCAACAGCATCGAGTATGAGCATTGGCTGAGAGAACAGGCGAGGCTGAAAAGACCCTACTGGTACGGCACTTACTTCAATCCCTGCACAGAGGCGCTGCTGCAGAGGAAGAAGAAGCAGTACCCGAGCCACTACACTGAGAAGCGCATGGCTACCTATCGCAAGCATATTGCGGACAAGCAGATCGCCGGAGACTGCGTTAACGGCGCGATCAAAGGCGCGATCTGGTCGGAACTGGGCACTCGCCAGCCTGAGTATGCATCGCACGGATGTCCTGACAAGAGCGCGGACGGTATGTTTGTGTACTGCAAGGGGCTGGGTGTTGCTTGGGGCCCGATAGACACGATGCCCGATAAGCCCTGCGTGGCTGTGCGTTTTTCGGGTCATGTGGGCATTTATGTCGGAAACGGCGAGGTCGTCGAATGGAAGGGCTTTAACTATGGATGTGTGATCACCAAGCTCAATAAGGGCAAGTGGACGCATTGGTACGAGCTGCCGTGGGTTAAGCGTACCGAAACGACCGGCAAGCCTGTGGAAGAGATTTCCGGCATTCCGGACACCGGCGCGTTGGGCAATGGGCTGCTTAAGGTTGGCAGCAAAGGCGAGGATGTGCGTACGCTCCAGCAGATGCTGATGCTTCTTGGTTACGATCTGCACAAGTACGAGGATGACGGCGTCTTTGGCGAGGAGACCGAGGCTGCACTTAAAAAGTTCCAGCGTCAGCATGGCCTTGAAGTAGACGGCAAGTATGGCGACAAGAGTCACGCGGAACTGATGGGATGCGTGGCGGATCTTGCCGAGGAAGAAGAGGACGAACCTGTAAACGGCAAGCACCTTCGAGTGATAGTGACCGGCGGCAGCGTATTTGTACGCATGGGTGCAGGAACAAAATATGATGTGGTCACGGTCGTCAGGGCAGGAGATATGTACAAGCATATCGCTACAGCAGACAACGGCTGGTATGCCATCGATCTGGGCGACGGCCGCAACGGCTGGATTAGCCCGAAGTATACAAAACTGGAGGATTAAGAGCCGTGCAGGAATTGATTGACGCCGGCGCTGTGGCGGGCGCTCTGGCAACGATAATCGGACTGGCGGCAAGTATAGCCAAGATCATCAAAGGAGTGCGTAAGCGCCGCGCAGATGCCGAGAAGCGGCACGCAGAGGTACTTGGGAAAATCGACAGCCTGTCCGAGCGAATCGACAGCGAGATAGGAGATCTGCAATACGAGAGGCTCAGTCAGGCGCATGACTACTATCTCGACAGGGGCTGGTGCCCGAGTTCAAAGAAACAGCAGCTGTGCAATATGTACAGAAGCTATACAGCCAAGGGCAGGAATCATCTGTCTGCGCACTATGAGGCGGAGATACTGAGCCTGCCCGATCACCCCGCGACCGAGCAATAAAGGAGGTAAATGCAGTGAAGGAAGTTATTCAGAATCTGGCGGCGCTTATCAAGGTTAAGACCATCGTGACCTTTGTGGTGCTGATGCTGTTTTCGGTGCTTGCGATCGAAGGCACTGTCGCACCCGACAAGGTCAGCGACGTGATGCTGATCGTGATCGGATTCTATTTCGGCACTCAGACCGAGAAGGCAAAACAGTAAGGAGCGTGATGCGATGGGAGCAAGGCGAGAATATCCGCAGTTTATAAGCATGACAACGGACGAATGGACTGAGCTCCTGCGCGTGTCAAAACTCAGCCCGAAACAAAAGGAAATGGCAACACAGTGCGTGATGTGGTCTGATATGCCGCTCATTGAGATAGCAGAGATCCACGGCATAGACCGGCGCACGCTGTCTCGCAGAATGCAGCGCGACATACTGCCCGAACTGGAGCGCATGATGGCGCGGACACAAAAGACCGCATGACAAAGCCCCCGGATGTGATAATGCATCCAGGGGCGCTTTTTGTATGCAAATGCCCATATCCTGCACGCAGGCTGCCGCTGTATGCCCCCGCGAAAATCGGGAAAATGGGATAATCATCTCACAGGGTGGCCACCTGAGATGGACAAAAGGAGATGATTATATGGCAGAGTTTAACAAGGAGTACGGCAGCAAGGGGGCAACCGGCGCCGGTCTCGGACTCGGTATCGCAGGCACGGCACT
>JAZKZL010000071.1:0-2285 GCA_045612645.1 Oscillospiraceae bacterium | reverse complement strand
TTTTACTCTCAAATCCCGTTATTTTGCTCAGGAATCCATGTACAAGCTCACTGACGGCAAGGGAAGACTTATGGTTCTCAGACCTGACAGCACAATGCCTATTGCACGTCTTGTTGCAACAAGACTGCGTGAGGAGCCGCTCCCCCTTAAACTGTTCTATAATCAGAGCATCTTCATGGTGAATCCCAAGAACAGCGGCAGGGACGATGAGTTTGCACAGAGCGGTATAGAGATACTCGGTGGCAACAGTAAATTCGCTGATTACGAGGCTCTTGTGCTTGCTGTGCAGGCGCTTTCTGCCTGCGGCGAGGAATTCCGTCTTGAAATCGGCGAGAGCAGCATCTTCCGCCTGCTTATAGCGCAGCTCGGTATCGACAGCGATGACGCAGATACCATTCAGGCTCTTATCGAAACCAAGAACTATCCCGCACTCAGCGAGGCGCTCTCTGCTTATAGCGGCGCTGCTGCAGAGGCACTCAGGGCGCTCCCCACTCTGTTCGGCGGGGAAGAGGTATTCGCTCTTGCTGATAAGTACATGATAACAGCTGAGCTGAAGGCAAAGCTCGCATCCCTTAAGGAAACATATGATTCCCTGCAGAAGGCAGGCATCAGCGAGATAAAGGTAGACCTCGGTCTCGTACATAAGAAAAATTACTACACAGGCATCATCTTCCGTGGCTATGTTGAGGGCTACGGCTCTCCCGTGCTTTCGGGCGGCCGCTATGATAATCTTATCGGTGATTTCGGAAGGGATGTTCCTGCTGTCGGCTTTGCGGTAAATGTTGAAGCAGCGGCAAAGGTGCTGCTGAAATCCTTAGGCTCGGATGTCAGCCTTACAACGCCTGCAGATGTTCTCGTGTATGCCGCTGAGGGCTGCGAGGTCAATGCTCTCATGCATTGCAGCAAGCTCATTAATGACGGAAACACTGTATTCAATTCCGTTTTTGACAACGAAGAGGCAGCAGTGCAGTATGCAAAGTCCCACGGTATCAGACGTATGGATATCGTTACTGCCGAGGGCATAGATCAGAAAGCAATATAAGGAGAAGGACAGATGGAGAATAAAAAGATAAGAATTGCCCTCACCAAGGGCAGACTTGAAAACAAGACTGTCGATCTCCTTGATAAGATCGGCTATGACGTTTCGGAGCTGCGTGATAAAGGCAGACGCCTTATCCTCACCATTCCGGGGGAGGATATCGAGGTAGTTCTTGCAAAGGCTGCGGATGTTATCACCTACGTTGAGCATGGTGTGTGTGATATCGGAGTTGTCGGCAAGGATACCATCATGGAGTACGGCGGCAAATTCTATGAGATCACAGATCTCGGTTTCGGCAGATGCAAGTTTGCTCTTGCAGGCAAGAAGGGCGATGATTTCTACAGCGGCTACGGCGTAAAGACCGTTGCAACAAAGTATCCCAACGTTACCCGCGGCTATTTTGAAGCTAAGGGCATGGATGTTGACATCGTAAAGATCGAGGGCAGCGTAGAGCTTGCTCCGCTGGTGTCTCTTGCAGACGGCATCGTGGATATCGTAGAGACAGGCACAACGCTGAAGGAAAACGGTCTTGAGGTATTCGAGGATGTAGCACCCATCTCCGCAAGGCTTATCGTAAACACCGTAAGCATGAAGCTCAAGCAGGAGCGCATCGCAAAGATAGTAAAGCAGATAGAGGAGAATTTGTGATATGATAAAGATAATCAAGGCTGACGGCGCAGAAAAGGAGTTTCTCGCCGAGGTTGAAAAGAGAGCAGGCGAGGTAAACGCCGATGTTGAGAAGATCGTTAAGGACATCCTTGCTGATGTAAAGGCAAACGGCGACGCGGCTGTAAAGAGCTACACAGCAAAGTTTGATTGCCCCAATGCACAGTTTTACAGAGTTCCCGATGAAGCTATTCAGGACGCTTTGACCGAGTATAACGAGACCAACTCCGAGTTCGTAATGGCAATGCTGAATGCCGTTGAGAACATCACCGCATTCCACACACGTCAGAAGCGCGAAGGCTTCTGCGTTACCGAGGAGAACGGGGTTATCATGGGTCAGCGTGTAAGAGGACTGGATAAGGTAGGTCTGTATGTACCGGGTGGTACAGCGGCATATCCGTCCTCCGTTCTGATGAACGCTATCCCCGCAAAGATCGCAGGTGTTAAGGAAGTCATCATGGTAACACCGCCTCTGAAGGACGGCACAGCAAACAAGGATATCCTTGTTGCTGCTGCACTCTGCGGTGTGGATAAGATATACCTCTGCGGCGGCGCACAGGCTTGTGCGGCTCTCGCATAC
>JAZKZL010000070.1:0-1075 GCA_045612645.1 Oscillospiraceae bacterium | reverse complement strand
CGCTTCGTTGTAGGCGCTGCCCCAGGTGTCGATGAAATATTCGATCATCATGTCGTCGCTTTCATGGGAAAAACCTGTAAGCGTACCCACAAAACAAATGACCTCCTGTGCCTGTGCCAGCACTTTTGGCGGCATTTCGCCGCAAAGAGAGAGCTCCTGTGTCAAGGATACTTCGTTTTCCCCATGGCTGAGGATAGGCATACGCCGTACCAGCAGGGAAAGTTCTGCCCGCTCTAACAGAGCAGCGTGAGCAACGCTCACGCTGTCACCGTATTTTTCGGGTACGGATGTGGGATCGATGCCGCTCAGACGCCGAAAATAAGCATCGGCGTTTGGAATTTCGGATAGTTTTTGTCGGATCAGAATACGATCGGTGTCCATGATATTCCTCCATGAACGCTGATGCTTAGAACATCAGGGCTCCTGTGTGTTCAGAAGCATCATGTTGAGATTTTTGATCATTTTCAGTTCGCTCTTGGTGAGTGTCAGATCCTCTGCGCTCAGTGCCTGCTCATCCACAGGATTGGACGAGAGGAGGAACTTCAGCGCAAAGGGAGTGATGGGATTATAGGAAATGCCGAACATGAAGCCCCATGTGTCTCTGTTTCTGTGGAAGGGGTTGAGGATGCAGAGCCCGATCTGCTCCATGGGGTTAGAGTGATTCAGCAATGTCACATAGCTCACAAGCTCAAAGTGAGTCATGAGACCTGTGTAGTAATACTTGCACTGCTCCTTCTCTTCAAAGGAGGGCACATCCATGTAGCAGCGGCAGGGGATATTGTTTTTCTCCGCCTGCTGCAGCTGCAGTTCCAGCACGGTTCTGACGATGCGCTTCGTGCGCCCGTCGTAGTAGTAAAGATACAGCGCGCCGCCAAAGGGGCTCGCAGGTACGGCGGCGAGGCGCTCGGACACGGGGATGGGACAGTCCACAAACTGGCTGACCTCCACGCCGAGAACGGTGGCGATGGCATACAGTGTATCAATATCCACAGGGATCTGCCCGCTTTCATATTTCGAGAGGGCAGATTTGCTTTTATGGATGGCTGCGGCAAGCTGCTCCTGCGAAAGCTGCTTC
>JAZKZL010000069.1:0-4645 GCA_045612645.1 Oscillospiraceae bacterium | reverse complement strand
TGAGGTTTTGTTGAAAATGACAATTGCTGGCAAAATAGCGCATTAATATCTTAAATTTTTATGCTTTTTAACCAGTTTTGTGTTGACATCGTTTTGGATTTATTATATAATATTAATATATATCGCTATGTTTAAGGGTGATCTGATGAGAGTCTGTCTGGTGCAGTATGATATAGTCTGGGAGGATAAGTCCGCTAATATGGAACGCTGTGAGTCCTTTTTTGAGAGGGCAGCAGAGCAGGTAGCAGATCTTATCATTTTTTCCGAGATGACGCTGACGGGTTTCTCTATGGATACAAGCTTAGCAGAGCTATCGGACGACAGCACCTGCCGCTTTTTCAGTGAGCTGTCACGAAGATACGGTATAGCCTGCGTTTTCGGCTATGCTGAACGCTGCGGAGATAAGATCTTTAACCGACTTGCTTTTGCGGATAAAGACGGAGAGATCTGCGCTCGTTATGCAAAGCTGCATCCCTTTGTTGTGGGAGGGGAAAGTTGTTTCACAGGCGGAAACGAGATTGTGAGTTTTCCCATCAGCGGCATGGAGATAGGTCTTACGATCTGCTACGATCTTCGGTTTCCCGAGATATACACGGAGCTTTCAAAGCGTTGCCACGCGGTGATAGTGTCTGCGAATTTTCCGCTCAGCCGCAGGGAGCATTGGCTGACTTTGCTCCGTGCAAGAGCGATAGAGGATCAGTGCTATATCCTCGGCTGCAACCGAACAGGCTTTGGCGGCGATATAGAATACGGCGGAGATAGTATTGTCTTTGCACCCGATGGCACTGTGCTTTCCCGTGCGGATAGTGGAGAGCAGTTGCTCTTTGCGGATATAGACGCAGTCACTGTTGAAGAGCAGCGTACTTCGTTTCCTGTAAGAAATGACAGAAGAATTGAAATATACAGAAATTTTTATGAATGAGGTGGGGATTTCATGGAAATTGAATCAAGGATCGATTGGCTGAAGCCTGAAAGGGTGATGAAGCTTACCGACCGTCACAAGAGTATGTTCGGCATGAACAGGCTCTTTATCATAGGTCTTGGTAAGAATGGCGTGGATTGTGCTCTGCGCTGCAAGCATATCACCGAAAAGCGTTTCGGCACCGATGATAAGAAAGTGCGTTTCCTCGGAATAGCAGAGGATAAATATCTTGAATCTGCTGAGTGCGAGGGTAGTGTTCTTACTGAAGAGGAGCAGATACCCATCGTTCCAGAGGAGGCTATCTATAAGTATCTGAATAATCCTGCAAGGCTCCCGCAGACAGCGGTGGAGTGGTTTGATAACGGACTGAAGAACTATTCTCCCGCAACACCTGTATACGGACTTACAAAGCGACAGGGTGGACGCATCGCACTGTTTCATAACATAAAGAATGTTATCAAGCGTGTGGGAGAGGCTATGAGCGCTTTTGCAGGCAGCGACAGATCACTTGAGATCATCATAACAGGTAATATGGGTGATATCTTTTTCGGTGGTATGTTCATTGACCTTGCATATATCCTCAATAAGCTTTTCAGCGATCCCGGTTATCCCGTTAAGGTCAATTGTTATATGTTTGCGCCTGACACTGCGGTTATGTTCGAGGATGATCAGCGTGAGCAGGGAAACTACTTTGCGAACACCATCCTCACGAAGAATGAACTGGATATGTTCCAGTGCCAGAAGCGTCATTTTTCTCAGAAATACAGCAATTCCTTTGAGGTAATATCTGATAAGGTGCCGTTCAATGCCTGCTTTATAGCGCTTGCACAGAAGAACTACACCTACACTCTTGATTGTGCCGCTGAGAAGATTCTGAACAGGATGGAGATCCTTTTCACAAAGGATGACGACGCCGAAAAGATCCTGTCATACAATATGCTGAGACCAAATGATTCCCATGATTTCCGATATCTTTCCTATGGTGTCAGCGTTGCCGAGGTGCCGTTAGGTAAGATAATGAGCTACCTTTGCATTAAGGTGTTCACCCTTATGAATCATGCGCTGAATAAGAATAACGTGGGCGAGCGTCTGCTCGGACACTATGCAAATCTTGTCACACCTGATGAGCGTTTTCTTGCTCAGAAGGGCGGTGATCTTCCTGCTCTTGAGTTTGATGAGCGCATAAATCCTGTTTTCTCTGCTCGCTCTCTCAAGGTCAGCAGTGACAGTGCCAATGAATATATCGAAGGCTGGCTTAACAGGATCACTACTTCCACCGAAAGAGGTGCGGAGATATGTCTTGAAGAGGTCACACGAAGCATAATCAACGTATGCGAGGAGGCTCTTCATGATTTCGGCAAGGGTCCGTTCTTTGCGGCAGAGCTTGTGAAGCATTGCCTTTCCGCTCTGCGCGTAGCGATCGCAAAGATAAATTCCGAGACAGAGGATATGTCAGAGCAGAAGGAGCGTGCATTGAATCTCACGCGCACTGCTTATATGAAGATCAAGACATCCCCGCTGTTTGTGGGTAAGGCAGTTGAGCAGTATATCGTTGAGATTCGTGAGTATGCAAACTGCTGCTGCAAGCTACGCACAGGCGGCACATTGGTTAAATTCTATCAGGATGTAAGCGATAAGCTGACTGATTATCTTGATAACACAATAGGAGCTGCAACAGGCGCGTTTGAGAGCGTGGCTAAGAATAGAAAAGCTATTATCAACGAAATAGCCGCAGCTACAGATCACAATTGCGCTGTCGATGTATTCTCTCTTTCAGACACTGCTGTTACTTCAAAGCTTGATAAAATGGTGGAGGAGATACCTGAGGCAACTCTTTCAAAGGCATTCCTGGCATCGGGGATACTTGAGCTTTCGGGCAGTGATGACAAGGCTGTTGCAAAGGCAGTTGTGCAGATCGTCCGCAAGTGCTTCAGTGAGCTGCTGGATAAATCTTTCGGCGAAATGTGCGAATTCTTCGGCAAGAAGCATGTGCTGGCTGATGTTATGAGCAAGGCAGTGGAGGATGCAGCTGTACCTGCTCCGATGTTTGATTCATTTGCGCTGAATCGTATGATCTGTCCCAAGTCCACAAAGCAGGATGATATAGCAGGTCTGCGCGCACAGTATACGGGCATGAACTACATCTGGAACGGTTCTGTAATGAATATCACAGCCGCTGTTTCACAGATCAAGGCCGATGTGGATCTGAAGTCTTTCCCTGATTACGATCAGTGGGAGAATATGCATTATGCATACGTAAATGATTCCCTTAAAAAGCACGGTATACACATTTTCAGGTAAATATTATGAGGCAGCTTCCGTCCGCTTTCCGTGACGGAGGCTTTTGCCGTTGAAAGAGGAAAATATATTAATGGGCAAGAATCATTCGTCAGACGGAATACTGGTCTATGACCGATATTATGGAAGAAAACCGATACCTGCACTGCTTGCCGCGGGCAGAGTGCTTTTCTGTGCTCTTTTTTCCGCATCGGTGATGCTGTATATATTCTCGCAGTATGAGCTTTATGTGCCGCGACTGAATGTCGGACTTTATGCGGGAATATCAGCCGCACTGTTTTCGCTGCTTTTTATATTTGTAAGAAGGAGATATGCCATCCCTGCACTCATACTTATTGCGGGTGTGCTTATATGGCACGGTTTTGAGGAGTTCTGGGAAAAGTTTTCCTATTTTGTGGATGAGGCAATGTTGCTTGTGGAGGGACGTTTCCTGTTTCCGCGTGATTATCTTATCCACGATACTAACAGACTCAGCCGCTTCAATCTTGAATACTGTGACGGACTGCTGCTCGGCAGTCTGATACTTTGCAGCCTGTACGGACTGCTTGTTTCAGCTACGATGGCAAGGCGCATACGTCCTCTGCCTGCCACTGTCGGTGCGGCGTTCCTCTGCGTGCCTATGCTGCTTTCCGAGCGGCTTGAGCTGAATATGTGGCTTTTGCCTGCGGTACTTTTCATTGCGGCGGCAGTATCCGTTGCTATGAATTATCGTGACGGCTTGGCCGTTATGCATGGCGGCGGTGCTTCGTATCGAATGCAGATCAGAGAAGAGGATAAGCAGTTCATCAGAAATACCGAGCGTTCGGGTTTTATTAAGCGAACTGCAATGCGCCTGAGTCACTATTCCAAATATGCCACTACAGGCTTTTATTGCGCTGCAATATTTGCTATGGTGTTCTGCATTGGTTCATGCATATTCAGAGAGGGCAGCAGTATAGATTATTCGGAGCTTTATGCGATGGTCATCGGCTGGGGAGATCCTTCGGATGATTCCACGGACGAGGCGGGGGAGGAAAGCTCTGTTTCCGATTACTTTGCAAGCCCGGATGATGAGGATCAGCAGCTTAATATTGCTACTCCCGGCAGAGGAAATTCCGAGGTGCTGCGAGTTACATTTACGGGGGATAAGAATATCTATCTGCGCGGCGATATAGGAGTTGATTTCAAGAATAATTCATGGACAAGTCGTGTAGGCGATGATCAATACTGGCAGAGTCAATTTTTGTCTGAGGCATATCGTCCTGCCGAACTTCTTATAACCGAGGCGCTTATGCATAGCGCGTATTCAAAGGATGTGGGTGCAGAAAGCAACATAAACATTGAATATCTCACTGAGACAGATGTGGTTTTCCTGCCTGCTTATACGGCAGATCACTCCTTTTACAGCAATCAGAACTTTGATATCTACGGTGATTATGTCGTGCG
>JAZKZL010000068.1:0-6580 GCA_045612645.1 Oscillospiraceae bacterium | reverse complement strand
CCACTCAAAGGATGCTCTCGCAAAGCTGCTGAGAGAGCTTGCGTACAACGGCATGGCGATCGTGCTTGTGACCCATGACACCGAGCTTGCCGCCGCCTGTGCAGACACCTGCGCCATGCTTTCGGGCGGAGAGATCATCAGCGAGGATAGTCCATCGGTATTCTTCTCGGAGAACTACTTCTACACCACCGCCGCACGCCGCCTGACACGGGGCATCCGCAACGGCATCATAACGATATAAACAACGCAAAGGCGCTCAGGATAAACCTGAACGCCTTTTTTAATGTTTTACAAATCGGAATTTGTAGGTGCGATTTAATTAACAGATGATTGTAGGGTACAGCGTGCTGTGCCCGTTAATAATGTGTTTGTGTTATGCGGACACACCATTGCCTTTGGCAATGCTGCCATTTACGAAGTAAATCTGCAGCACGCTGTGTCCCTACACCGATGCGTTAATTTTATTGCGTTTCAAATTCCGATTTACACTTCCAATATGTACTTCAGCTGCGAACGTGAGCGGATCCCGAGTTTTGCGTAGGTGCGTTTCAGGCTGCTTTTTACGCTGTTGACAGAGGTGTTGCATAGCTCGGCGGTCTCTTCGTTGGAATGACCGTGGGCGGCGCAGAGCGCATACCGCATAGCGGAGGCGGTGATGCCGAGTTCCCTGCGAAGCGGCTCCTTTTCTGTGAGCAGTTTGTCTATCAGTGCAACGCAGTTGTCGGCATAGATGTTAGCAGCACTGGTTTCGGTAAGCTCTTTTGTGCGCACTGCTTCCATGTTGCGGCGATACTGTTTTCCCAGCTCCATCACTCTTGTCAGAAATTTGTGATGCTTTTTCGGGAGATTCTGCAGAGCGAATTCAAAAAGCTGTGGGTGATGCATGCAGATCTCGGCAGCGGGCATTATTACACCCGAGTCGTTCAGAGTCTCCATTGTTTCGGTCAGCAGCTTCAGGGCATGGCTGCTTTCGCCGAGTGTAAGGTATGCCACTGCAGCTGTCATGTTATAGCAGAGTATCATGGTCTCGTTTCGCACATCGTTTGCTGCCTGCACATAATAATCCCTTTTGTTGATGAGCATACGGTATTCGCGGTGTGCCAGCATTGCATAACAGCGCACATTGAAATAGAACGGCGCGGTATATCTGTTCAGCAGTACGTCTTCATCCCTTTTGGAGCTGATCTCCCATATATCCTCATCTGTACCCATTCTCATGCAGCAGAGTCGTGCAAGACATAATGCAACCATTTCGCTCAGTTCTGTCGTGGAGTATCGCTTTTTTATGTCTGCAAGTTCGTTCAGGGCATTCATGAACAGATCATAATAACCCAGTAACAACGCGCTTTTGCCAAGAGCGGTGAGGGCTGCGATCTTTGTGGGGAGATAAAGCTCCCTTTCGCATTTCTCCACCACATCCTGAGCGCGGATGAGGGCGTCTTCGGGATTGCCTGTATAATAATATACTTCGGCATTGTACAGACTCACCACATGCTCGCCGTGGTGAAGTATTTCGGTGTACATGCTGTGGTAACGTGAGAACTGCTCCGCTTCGGTGCTTATGGGGATATCGTATCTGTGTATCAGACTGAAAACAGAAGGCGTATACAGTGCCCATGTATAGAATGGCGGCTGACCGATGGAGCTGCCCGAATACAGTTCGTACGCAAGCTTTATTTTAGTACCCATCATTTCTATGAAATAGAAATGCTCGTAGGCGCTTATGGCGTAGGCGTAGCACAGCATATTTTGGCGTTCGCGCTTAGTGTAGTCCGGAGAGCGGGATATATATGCGATTATCTCGTCGAATCTGTATTTGATACTGTCGCGGTATTGTGTTAGCATGAGCAGACCGAGCAAGCGCAGAAGTCTCGGTATTATCGGCTTGCAGTCGAGAGGGCATTCGCTTACGAATTTCAGCATAAAATCCTTGCTGCGCATGAGCAGATCGAATGAAACTCTTTCATCGCTGGGTATCATCGCTGCAGACATGACATCGCCCGCAAGATAAAATAGACAAAATGCACGAAATGTTCTGCCGTGGCGCTCATGCTCCTTTGCGGAGCAGATGTACAGCGCATTCTGTATCTCTTTCGGGAAACGCAGGAATGCACGATATGCGGCACGATTGAATAGATCGTGGGTCCTCCAGCTGTGGGTGCGTTCGTTGAAATAAATAACGGGTATGATATCTCTGATATGCCGTATGCTTGAGAAGATCTCTGATCTTGTCATGGCGCTCTTTCCGAAATAATCCACCAGTGAGGGATCGGAATTGAGCTGTGCAAGTGTGACGTCGTCGAGCTTGTCAAGAGCAACGGCACAGAGAGCCGCAAATTGCTGCGAGCGATCCAACGATCGTATCATTGCATTGTCTATCAGCTCTATCGTATCGTAAGATGTGATAGGTTCGTTGCGCTTTACAAGTATCTGACATAACCTAAGCCGTGTAAGCTGACCAAGCGTGTTTTGGCAGATGTTTGCGATGTCGGATGTATCGGTCTGCGCCCTGTTGAAAAATTCTGTGGCTTCGTCGAGAGTCAGCGCCAACTCTTTTTCGGTGATCATTGTGATGGAATATGAATCGGCAAGCATTCTGTTGAAATAGCTCAGCTCATTTGTTATCAGCGTTATGTATATGGGTGAATATTTCATGAACAGTCGCGTACAGTAAAGGTTGCCTAGCAGCATATCGGCTGCGGCGGGGCAATCCAGCACCACCAAAAGCTGTTTTTTGGGAGACGCAGCGGAAAATATTCGGCATAGCCTGTTGAAATCCGAGACGGTGGTGGGGATGGATTCCTCGTGCCCGAGGAGTATCCTGCATATCTTTGCGAAACAGTCGTTCGCGTTGGATGGCTCGGTGATGAAGCGGCAGGAGATACCGTCGGGTCTTGAGCGGCGTACAAATTCGCGGATGGTTCCGCTTTTGCCGTAGCCCTCGGGTGCGGATATGATTATAATACGTTCCTTATAAATGCATTTCAGACGTTTATAAAGCCTTGACGGTATATAAAAATGACTTTTTTCAGCCATGAGATCAGTGCCCCTTTCGTATCGTCTGAATATATTTTATCATATTTCCCTCCAAAAGTACAGAAATATAAAAATATTTTTCAAAACCCCTTGACAAATCGTTTTGTATGTTGTATAATTATCGAGTAATAAAGCAGAGCCACCACACTCTCACCCGCCGGCGTTTATTCAGTCAGGCGTGGTCATCTTAATGTGAATAAAGCCTCAGGGCATTTCTGTTAAGCGTGAGTAGTGTGTACTCGCGCTTATTTTATTTCTGAGAGCATGATGATTTTAAATGGAAAGGCGGTGCTTCAATATCGGCACTAAAGAACAGCTCATCAATGAGGAAATCCGTGAAAAGGAAGTAAGAGTAATCGGCGTAGAGGGCGAGCAGCTCGGCATTATGGCTACGGCTGACGCACTTGATAAGGCTATCGAGGCTGATCTCGATCTGGTGCTTATAGCTCCCAACGGCAATCCTCCGGTATGCCGCATCATGGATTACGGCAAATACCGTTTCGAGCAGACCAAGAGGGAAAAGGAAGCCAAGAAGAATCAGAAACAGGCCGAGGTCAAGGAGATCAAGATGTCCCTTAACATCGACACCAACGATTTCAACATCAAGGTAAAGAACTGTATCAAGTTTCTTCAGAATGGCGACAAGGTCAAGGTCACCATCCGCTTCAGACGTGCGAGAGAGATGTCTCACATGAACCTCAGCGAAGAATTGATGAAGAGATTCATGGATGCCGTATCGGAGTACGGCGGTTCCGAGAAGCCGTCCAAGCTCGAGGGCAAGAACTACGCAGTAGTGCTTAGTCCCAAGAAGTAAGATCTGCACTTTAAAAGAAAATCTCAAGGAGGATACAAAAATGCCTAAGATCAAGACACACAGCGGAGCTAAGAAGCGTTTCAAGCTGACAAAGACAGGTAAGGTTAAGATGGCACACTGCAACAAGCGTCACATTCTTACCAAGAAGTCCACAAAGCGCAAGAGAGGATTAAGAGCAGGCGCATATGCAGACGTTACCAACGTAGCTGCAGTTAAGAGCCTTATTCCGTACAAATAAGAACAACGCGGAATAAGCGTTTCCGCAGAAAAAACTAGGAGGTAATGAAACATGGCACGCATTAAGGGCGCACTCGCTACTCGTAAGAGAAGAAATAAGACATTAAAGCTGGCAAAGGGCTACTGGGGCGGTAAGAGCAGACTGTTCAAGACTGCTAAGGAAGCCGTAATGAAGTCCGGTCAGTATGCATACGTTGGCAGAAAGCTGAAGAAGAGAGATTTCAGAAGACTCTGGATCACCAGAATCTCCGCAGGCTGCAAGGCTAACGGCATGAACTACTCTACATTTATGAACGGTCTCAAGAAGGCTGGCATCACACTCAACAGAAAGATGCTGTCCGAGATCGCAATCAACGACGCTGCAGGCTTCACAGCTCTGACTGAGAAGGCTAAGGCTGCACTTTAATCGGGATATATCTCACGTCTTGATTTTCGGGACGTGAGATTTTTCGCTATGTAGGGGGTTTGATCGGATGGAGCTTACATCAAGGAAAAACGACACTGTTCGCCGTTTTAAGGAGCTTGCAAAGGATAAAAAACTGCGCACCGAGCTGGGCGTTTTCGTCATAGAGGGAGATCACCTCTGCGGCGAGGCTGTAAGCTGCGGAATGGGGATCGTAACTCTCCTTTACACCGAAAAGGCACTGGAAAAATATCCTGCGGCTGAAAAGCTGATAGCTGCGGCTGAGAGCAGTGCGGTAATATCTCAGGATATAGCGGAATATATTTCCGATACAAAGGCTCCTCAGGGGCTGTTCGCCGAGGTGCGCCGCCGTGAGTGTTCCGCCATGCCCGAGGGCAGGCTGGTCATTCTTGACGGGGTGCAGGATCCCGGCAACGTGGGCACGATCATCCGTACAGCGGAGGCGTTTGGTATGAGCGGCGTTCTTCTTTCCGAGAAGTGCGCAGACATATTCTCACCCAAGGTGCTGAGAGCTTCAATGGGCAGCGTGTTCAGGATACCTTGCGAGGTGTGCGATGTTCCGCAGCGGATATCGGCGCTGAGAGAGCAGGGGTATGATGTTTATGGCTCCATGCTTGATGAAACAGCACAGAAGCTGGGCGATATCCGCTTTGGCGAAAAGGCTGCGATAGTCATCGGCAGCGAGGGCGGCGGCATCACACAGGAAACAAAGGCAGCCTGCACAGGCGGTCTGTATATACCCATCACGGGCGCTGAGTCGCTGAATGCTGCGGCTGCGGCAACCGTAATGATATGGGAGCTGTCCAAGAGGTGACAGCGTGACTTTCTGCAGATAAGCAGAAAGCATCGCAAAACCTGAAGCCGACACTTTCGGCTTTGCGATGCTTACCATAAGTCAGGTACAAAATTATAAAATCTGGGGGATAACAAGTGGCTAATCTTGTAATATTAGAGTCGCCTTCCAAGGCAAAAACAGTTAAGAAATATCTCGGTGAGGGATATGACGTTATCGCTTCCACAGGTCACATTATCGACCTGCCGAAGTCTAAGCTGGGCGTTGATATCGAGAACGATTTTGCTCCGCAGTACGTCAATATGAAGGATAAATCCGAGATAATAAAAGAGCTTAAAAAGCACGCTAAGAACAGCGATACGATATATCTCGCAACTGACCCTGATAGAGAGGGTGAGCCGATAGCGTGGCATCTTTCCCATCTGCTGAATATCGATGAGAAGGCTCCTGTGCGAGTTACCTTCAACGAGATCACAAAGAGCGGTATACAGAGCGGTATGAGCAATCCCCGCTGCATAGATAACGATGTGGTGGACGCTCAGCAGGCAAGACGTATCCTTGACCGTATCGTGGGATATAAGCTTTCTCCGTTCCTGTGGAAAAAAGTCCGCAGGGGTCTTTCCGCGGGCAGAGTGCAGTCTGTGGCTGTGCGCCTCATCGTGGACAGAGAAAACGAGATCCGCAGTTTTGTTTCGCAGGAATACTGGAGCATTGACGCAAAGTTCGTTGCATCCTCATCCAAGAGAGCATTCGCTGCAAAGCTTGCAGAGGTTGACGGCGAGAAGATAGAGCTTGCCAACGAGGAGCAGACAAATAAGATACTCGCCCGTCTTGACGGTGCGGAATATATCGTTACCGGGCTGAAGAAGTCGCAGCGCAAAAAGCAGCCTGCGCCTCCGTTCACCACCTCCACGCTGCAGCAGGAGGCGTCCAGAAAGCTTTCATTCCAGGCTCGCAGAACGATGAAGGCAGCTCAGGAGCTGTACGAAGGTATCGAAGTTCCCGGAATGGGCGCTGTGGGTCTTATCACCTATATGAGAACAGACTCCCTGCGCATCTCGGACGAGGCTAAAGCTGCCGCAGCAGAGCTTATCAAGGAGCTGTACGGCACGGATTATCTCCCCGAAAAGCCGAGGACATACCGTTCCAAGAACAATGCACAGGATGCGCATGAGGCTATCCGTCCCACAACGGTGAGCCTTACTCCCGATAAGCTGAAGCCTGCTCTTACAAGTGACCAGTACAAGCTCTATAAGCTGATCTGGGAACGCTTTAT
>JAZKZL010000067.1:0-8569 GCA_045612645.1 Oscillospiraceae bacterium | reverse complement strand
CCTGACGCATACGCTTCTTTCCTTCCTTCTGTTTCTCCAGAAGTTTCTTCTTACGGGTAATATCACCACCGTAACACTTCGCAAGCACGTCTTTGCGCATAGCCTTTACGGTCTCTCTTGCGATAATTTTGCTGCCCACGGCTGCCTGAATGGGAATCTCAAACAGCTGACGGGGAATGTGTATCTTCAGCTTTTCAGCCATCTTTCTTGCTCTCTCGTAAGCCTTCTCGCTGTGAACGATAAAGCTGAGAGCGTCGATGATATCGCCGTTCAGGAGGATATCCAGCTTAACGAGCTTAGAGGGCGCAAAGCCCATCAGCTCGTAGTCGTAGCTTGCATAGCCGCGGGTGCGGGATTTCAGCACGTCAAAGAAGTCGTAGACGATCTCGTTCAGAGGCAGCTCATAATGCAGATCCACTCTTGTCTCGTCGATATATTTCATGTCACGGAACACGCCGCGTCTGTTCTGACAAAGCTCCATGATATTTCCCACATAGTCCGAGGGCGCATAGACGTGCGCATTCACCATCGGCTCATACGCCTGCGCGATAGTGCCGGGATCGGGGTAGTTGGTGGGATTGTCGATCATCACGGTGGAGCCGTCTGTCAGCTCTATCTTGTACACAACCGACGGTGCGGTGGTGATGATGTCGAGATTATATTCACGCTCGATGCGCTCCTGGATTATCTCCATGTGCAGCAGTCCGAGGAATCCGCAGCGGAAACCGAAACCGAGAGCAATGGAGGTCTCAGGCACAAAGGTGAGGGACGCGTCGTTCAGCTGCAGCTTTTCAAGAGCCTCACGCAGATCAACATACTTTGCGCCGTCAGCGGGATAGATACCCGAGAATACCATCGGGTTAACGTCACGATAGCCTGCAAGCGGCTCTGCAGCAGGTCTTTCAACGCTCGTTACGGTGTCGCCCACCTTTGTGTCGCCGATGGACTTGATGGAGGCTGCGATATATCCAACCTCGCCTGCCATAAGCTCCTTGCAGGGAACCATCTCAGTTGCGCCCATGTAGCCGACTTCCACCACGGTGAACTCCGCACCGCTTGCCATCATGCGTATCTTATCGCCTGCCTTCACCGAGCCTTCCTTCACTCGGATATAAACGATAACGCCCTTGTAGCTGTCGTAATAGCTGTCGAAGATCAGCGCCTTCAGCGGAGCCTCAGGATCGCCTGTCGGCGCAGGAACAGCCTCCACGATGCGCTCCATCACCGCATGGATGTTTATGCCCATCTTCGCGGATATCTCGGGAGCGTCCATAGCCTCAATGCCGATGACGTTCTCTATCTCCTCCTTGACCACCTCAGGTCTTGCGGAGGGCAGGTCTATCTTGTTCACGATGGGAACTACCTCTAAGTCGTTCTCCACTGCGAGATAGGTGTTTGCAAGGGTCTGAGCCTCAATGCCCTGCGATGCGTCCACGATGAGCAGCGCACCCTCGCACGCAACGAGAGAGCGGGACACCTCATAATTGAAGTCCACATGACCGGGAGTATCGATGAGGTTGAAGATATAATCCTCGCCGTTGTCAGCGTGATATCTGAGTCTTACAGCTCTCGCCTTGATGGTGATGCCACGTTCACGCTCGATATCCATGTTGTCGAGCAGCTGCTCCTCCATGTCACGCTTTGCGACTGTCTCGGTCTGCTCGAGGATACGGTCAGCGAGGGTGGATTTTCCGTGGTCTATATGAGCAATAATGCTGAAATTTCTGATTTTGGAAAGATAGCCTGTGTCTGCCATTTCTTTGTCCCTTTCGATTTATATATTGATAAGCCGCATGATCGCAAAGCGATTACTGGTCTTCTATGTATTCTGTATCCAAATGCCACTCGAGCTTTTCCAGCTTTTCCAGGAACTGCTCTGCCGTCATGCTGTCGGGCAGCTCAAAGCCGAGATATCTGTCCTCTTTCAGCAGCTGCCGCACAACGTACAGATCGTTCTTGCGGGATGTGGCGCTCTCCTCATAGTCACGCAGCGGAGCAAACACGCCGTACTGCCCCTCTAAGCGATACAGCACGAACTCGTCAAACTGGAACACTATAAGTCCGTTGCCCTCATGCAGCTTGTGAAAGCTCACCTGCTCCATGTCGAGAGCGGTCTCGTTCAGGATGAAGTAGACCTCGGGAACGTGCGCAAAGTGCGCGTCCTCATGAGCGGAGCCTACCTCCTCGTAATCCGCGGCATTGAACAGGAAATCCTCGCCGTAGATGTAATATGTGCTGGATGGATTCTGATAGCAGTGCACGATATTATACATATCAGTGCCATCGTACTTCTCATAAAGGGTATCGGTGGGAGTGTAGAAAACACCTGCCACCCACTTTATGCCCAGAGCGAAAAGCCCCACGCAGGTGAGGGTTATCACCAGCGGCAGCACACGGAAAAGATTTTCCTTCCACTTCGGCATGCCCTCATATTCATTTACAACGTTCTCCTCGGGAGAATCCGCTGTTTCATCTATGATCTCATTCTCGTTGTCGTTCATTTTGTCCTCGTTTTGCAATGTATTATATAATCATTATATTATAACATGAATTCACAACAAATTGCAAGGGGGTGAGCGCAAATATTTGTTGATATATGCTCTACGGATGTGTCCCTACGCACGTTCTATCCGCTCTGCCTGCGGTCTTTCCATATTGACCTGCATATCCTCAGTGTCGAGGTAATCCTCCACATACTGCTTTCTCAGCAGCTCTCTCGGGATGAAGTCGTTGTATTTGCCGCAGATCTCGCAGTTGTCGGGGATGGAGAACGCGTACTTATCCGCACCGTTCTCGCGGATAAAGCTCAGAGCCTCGCAAAGCTCGTCCATGCCGCGCAGAGTCCGCACCTCAATGCACACGGGGAAATATCTGCTCAGCCACACATCCGCGTCAAAGCCCTGCTGACGTAGCGCATAGCACAGCGCCATAGCCGCTCTCGTGCCGAGGAACTCAAACACTGCATAGCTCGTGGGAGTCAGCGGAACAACGCTGCCCTTTCCTGCAAGACCTGCCGTCCTGCACGCCTTTCGGATGTCGTTCAGGCGGCTCATCGCAGCCTCGTCAAGAAACGCATACTGCTCGTCCGAGCGGAGAACGTCCCTTATCTGCTTCATGACCTTTGTGTGGACGTATTCATTGCCCGTGTCCTGCCACATGTTCGCGGAAATGCCGGGTATCTTCTTGACTAAAATGCGCCTTTCCTGCTTGTCAAGCTCCGTGACCTCCCACGCCTGCCCCGCAAGCGCGAACTGCGCTCCCTCGGGGAACGGCGACTGCACAGTGCCTATCTCCTCGCCGTTGCAGCGCACGGAGTATTCGTCAGGCACAGAGAACACCGCAAGGAACTCGTAGTTGTTCACCGCAGCCTCTCCCTTTTCGCCCACCAGCAGACCACCGTCCTCGCCGCGCTCTATCTGACCGTTCTTCAGCAGATAACGCAGCAGCGTGAGGTAATCCTCCTGCGAGACCTGCTTAAACGCTCCCAGCGTAAGGATATACGCCGCAAGCGCTTTCGGCTGCACGCTGCCGCAGGAGGCAAGATAGCTCATCGTCTGATGATAGAGCAGGCTGTACGGCAGCTTTGGCAGATACATCGGCTCTATCCACTTCTCACGGGTGTAGAGCAGTATCATCGCCACGCACGCCACGAAATCCCAGTTCACTTCCTTGTAGAACTCCTGCGGCGGCAGGCTCATGTCGTGTCGGAAAGCAAAGCGCATCTCCGCCGTGCCTCCGCGTCTGCCTGTTCGTCCGAGTCGCTGTACGAGTCCCGAGACCGTCAGCGGACAGCCTGTCTGCACTATGCGTTCAAGATGTCCGAGATCTATGCCGAGTTCCAGAGTCACCGTAGCACCCGTGCAGACGGGCAGCTCCGAGGACTTCATCCTCTGCTCGGTGAACTCCCTCAGCGCAGGCGAGATGTTCGCATGATGCACGAGATAGCAGTCGTTGCCGTGCCGCTGCTCGCTTATGCGTTTCATGTGGGCAATGCTTTCTTCCACCTCTCCCTTGCTGTTCGAGAAAAGAATGCACCGCTTGCCTGCCGTGCTTTCGTAGAGATACGAATAGTAATTTTCCAGTAGGATTTTACTGTCGGTATTCGGTATTTTTTGTTTGATGGGGAAGAACTTCACCGAAAGGCGTATGCTCCGTCCCTTTTCCTGCGTTACGGGAGTAACACAGCCCCTGCCTGTTCCCGTGCAGAGCCATCGTTCTGCGTTGGCAGGCTCGCCGAGAGTCGCCGAAAGACCGATACGTCTCGGGTGAAAGCCGATGAGCCTTGCAAGCCTTTCCAGCAGGCAGCTCAGCTGCACGCCGCGGTCGTTGTCCATGAAGTAATGCACCTCATCGATGATGATAAAGCGCAGGTCGGAAAACAGCCTGTAAGCGCCGCTTGAATTGCGCATCAGCATGCTTTCAAGGGATTCGGGGGTGGTCTGAATAACTCCCTGTGGACGTTTCAGCACACGTTTCTTTGCGGATTGAGACGCGTCTCCGTGCCATTTGGTGACGGGGATGTCCGCCTCCTCCAGCAGACCCTCCAGGCGCTCGAACTGATCGTTGATAAGCGCTTTCAAGGGACTCAGATACAGCACTCCGACGCTTGCACTGGGATTCTCCCACAGGCAGGTCAGCACAGGCAGGAAAGCCGCCTCCGTCTTGCCGCTTGCGGTACCCGAGCAGAGCAGCAGGTTCTCATCGGTATCAAACACAGCCTCGGCAGCCTTTATCTGAATGGGACGCAACTCCTCCCACTTGTTGCGGTAGATGTAATCCTGAATGAACGGCGCATAGCGGTAAAATGTGGACATCTTTCTTCCCTCCCATGTATATTAACATAAGCAGCACTGCAAAATCATGCACAGATATCCTGCGGCAGCGCCCGAACTATCATATCCCCCGTCAGTTTCCCCTGCCGAGGTCTTTCGCCATCCATTTTTCTATGGCAGCGTAGACATCGCCGAGAGGGCGGTCGTTGCGCTCGCACCACTGACGGTATTTCACGAGGTAGAGCTGCACGTTGTTCTCGCCGTAGCGCTGCGCAAGCGCCTTGTGCTGCGGCGGCAGCTGCTCAGGCTCTTTGGGTCTGGGGACCTTGATGATGGTCACATCGCCCGAGGCAAGAGCCTCCTCGTCCAGCTTTCTGCGGTATTCCTCATAGCTGCCGTATTTCTCCTCGAAAAGCGCCGAATTGCGCTCGCCCTCTGCGCATATCTTAGCGATCTCCGCACTCACATCGATAACGCCGCCGTTCATCGCCGTGCGGGTGAGAGCGGCTCTGCGCTGCAGGTCGGGAGGAGTCTCCACAAAGCCCGAGGGCTGCTGCTTTGCAGGCATGGGCTTAGGCGGAACAGGTCTGCCGCCACGCTGCGGCTGATATTCCGTGACGGGAATGCTCCTGCCGTCCTCAGTGACGATATTGCAGTGGCTGAGCATCCTAGCCACAGCCGCACCCACAGGCGAGCGCTCGGCAAGCTCCTGCAGCGAGAAGTCGTAGTCATCGGGGTCGTACTGCTCGGATGTGAGATCGTAAGCATCCTCAGGCGGCAGCTCATAGCCCCCGAAATCCTCGGGCGGCTCATCGGGGAAAGGAATATCCACGCCGTAAACAGGCATATCCTGCATATCCGCAGGCTCTCTCGCGGGAACATACGGCTGCGGCACGCCGTTCTCATCGTCAATGACGTAGGAGGAATACTGCGTGTAGTCAAGCTCCTCGCAGGCAGGCTCGCATTCGGGGATATCCTCGCCGCTATCCGTTCCCTCATCGAAAGAAAGAGCGTTCGCAGGCAAGCTGTCGCTCGTATCGGCAAGTCCCTCCGCAGGAGCGCAGGAGCTTTCGCAGGCAGGCGCGTTTACTTTGCTTTCCTCTGCTTTCTCTTTGCTTTTCTCTGCTTTCTCTCTACTTTCCTTTACTTTACTTTTCTTTACTTTACTTTGTGGCAATCTGACGTCGGATTGAGGGTTTAAACTATCAATCTGACGACTTACCAAAGGTTTGACCGATGATTTCGACTTCTCATCGCTCAGCAAAACACTCTTTGACGATAGCTTGTTCATCTGTTCAAAGGAGAGCATCCAAACGTTTTCGTCAACATCAACATGCGCACGCTTCAGCGTACTCATATAATACTGCTCCTGGATCTCAGCGGAGGAAAGCACGCCCCTCTCAAACAGAGCGCCGTCCAGCAGACCCACATCAGCGAACGCCTGTATCATCACGGCGATCTCATCTTCATCGGGAGCGCCTTTGCCGCTCACCTCCTGAGCAATATCCATCAGGGTATTTTCACGCTCATCGCCCGAAAAATCGAGATAGTAGCCCTTATCGCTGTAGATCATATCCAGCAGCGTGAACCACACATCTATCCCCGCACTGCCGAATCTTCTGCGCATAGTACGCAAGCGCCTGTCACGGGTCATTCCCACAGTGTGAGCATAATAGTCTATGCCTGTTTTAATATGTGCCATACTAAAAGTACCTCCTTTATTTTTCAGAGGTACTCTAGCATGATATTTACTGCAAATTACTGAAATTGTGCCTATAGCCCTTACAGCTCGAAATCCTGAAAGCCGAGCGCGGCAAGGTCGGTGACCTCCTCAAAGGCAACGCCCTGCTGCTCCTGCGATTCATGGGCAGGAAGAACAGGCTTTGCGGTCTCCTCTCCCATGAGCTGCGCGATGGACTTATCGGGATTCTGCATAGCCATGTTGAGCAGCTCCACAAAGTCCCTTATCATCTCACGGGGAGTCATGTTCTGCTCTGCGCCCACTCTGCCGAACTCCGCCTTGATGAAAGCAATGCGGTCGTCAAGCGTAATGCGGGGAGTGTAATCGTAAAGCTGCCCGTGGATATCCGAAAGCTTTTCCGTCAGCACGGTAAGCTCCTCATAGGTGAGCGGCTGCAGCTTTATGATGGGAGCAAGCAGGTCGTGGGTCTCATCGGTGGCAAATCTGCCTCTTTCCAGCCTTGAACGCAGCGCCTCATAGCTGAACACACCGCGCCTTGTGTCCTCAATGCACTGGGGAGTTCCGCCCATGATTATGCCGAGGTGCGTTGCCTTGCCCTGCAGCACATCGTTGTACATCATGAGGATCTTCTCGTAGTTGTACTGCCTTGTGACGGAGTGCGGTATCTTCATGATATTCACCAGCTCGTCTATCATGATGACAAAGCCCTTGTAGCCTGCGCTCACAAAGAAAGCCGTGAGTATCTTGATATAATCGTACCAGTTGTCGTCGGTAATGATGGTATCCACGCCGATATCACGCTTTGCGTCCGTACGGGTGGCGTATTCGCCCCTCAGCCAACGGATAACGCAGTTCTTCTTCTCCTCATCGCCCTCGGCGCAGGCACGGTGGTAAACATCCAGAGCCTTTGCGAAGTCAAAGCCATGCACCATATCGCGCAGATCGTTTATCTTAAGGTGGATGGAACGCTCCACCGCCTCGTTGAATCCGCTGTCGGAGGGAGCCATTCCCTTTTCGATGAGAGCATTGCGTATGCCCGTCAGCCACTTCTCCAGCACAAGGGAGATCGCACCGCCGTCAGGCTTTGTGCGCACGGAGAGATTGCGCATAAGCTCCCTGTATGTTGCAAGCCCCTGACCCTTGCTGCCCATGAGACGGCGCTCAGGCGAAAGGTCAGCGTCAGCGGTGACAAAGCCTCTGTCCATCACATGACTGCGCATGGTATGCAGGAGAAAGCTCTTACCGCTGCCGTATCTTCCCACGATGAAACGGAAGAACGCACCGCCCTGCTCGGTGATATCCACATCATGCAGCAGCGCGTTTATCTCTGCAGTTCGACCCACTGCGATATATCCGAGACCCGTTCTCGGCACAACACCGCCCTTTAAGGCGTTTATCACGCTTGACGCTATACGCTTTGGTATTTTCATGACAGCGCTCCTCCTTTTAATCATAATTTGTTCGCCCTTGCACAACGTAAATCGGAATATGTAGGTGCGATTTATCGGGTTGTTTGCGGTGTGGCTTTACCGCCGTCAAGACGAAATGTAGTCGCAAAGAAGGGGTCAAACCTACGGTTTACCCCTGTGACCCCTATCCCTTTGTTCTCATAGCGATACGCTATGCTGCGATTTTTCAGGATAGGTTTATCGTGTCTGATGGTTGCTTTTAATTAATCAGCACTTCGGAACTCGCCTTGCAATTTCTAGCTACAAATTGACTTATCTATGCGTTACGGCTAGCCGCATAGCTTTTGACGTGGTTTTTGATTGATCTGTTATGTGTGTTTTCTATGCCCTTCGCGGTGTGGCTTTACCGCCGTCAAGACGATATGTAGTCGCAAAGAAGGGGTCAAACCTACGGTTTACCCCTGTGACCCCTATCCCTTTGTTCCGCACACCGCTGCGCTGTGCGGCGAAATCAGGGGGAAAGGTTTATCGTGTCTGACGGTTGCTTTTAATGGCACTGCACTTCGGAACTCTCCGTTTAACTTCGTGGTGCAGATTGACCTATCTAAGCGTTACGGCTAGCCGCATAGCTTTTGACGTGGCTTTTGATTGATTTGTTATGTGTGTTTTCTATGCCCTTTGCGGTG
>JAZKZL010000066.1:0-12684 GCA_045612645.1 Oscillospiraceae bacterium | reverse complement strand
AATATCAGACGGAAGCTGTCGCAGTCCTCAAAAGCAAAGGATGCGGTGGAATATTCATCGATAAGGATAGGCGCAATGGTCTTTTCTCTCTCCACCAGCTTGCCTATCTGATCCTTCTCCAATACATAAACATTCTCCGCAGATACCATCACGCCATTCTGCACAACAGCACTGAGACGCAGATTCTCATAGGTATAATCATGCTGAGATGGGTTTCCCTTGGCATCGATTCCGTTGTAAATGCTTCCCTCCACCACATAAGTGGATGTGTCGATCTGCTCGGAGCTTATGTTGAATACAGGCGCATAAATTATGCTCTGATACTCAGCCAGTATCTCTGTGATATCCTCCACCGATACAGATTCGCCATCAGATGCATTCACTGCGTCAACGATCTCAGAAAGGGTCTCGTTTGCGCTGTAATCAGTTATATAAACACGGGTAATAGATGTGCCGTTTTCCTCATTGTTCTTGATGTCTCCGCAGAAGATCATCTCCTGTGCGCTCAGCATCAGTATCAGATATGCCGCAAGCGCGCCCACCAGAAGCAGAGTCAGCACTATTCCTATAACTATCTTCATTTGACTTTGTCCTCGATTCTGTTAAATACAATACAGATTTGTATCCCAGTCGGGAATATACGGGTGATGTCTCAGATACAGCTTATACTTCTTATTGATAGAAGCGATCTGCAGCGGTATGCTGAACATATCCTCATTTCTGTGATAAAGAGCCACATTCAGGCGGGGACGGAAATTCTGCAAGGTTTCCTTTGATCCGTTTATCGCCTGCTGCTCGCTGCCCTCCACATCGTATTTGATGATGGTAGCCTCACCGCCCTGAAGCATGTGATCCACGCTCATCATCTTGACCTCTCTGCCACGCTTCGGGGAAACATTATCCACCTTTGAGCTTCTTCCCGCTCTCTGGCTGAACATCATTGTTGTTTCACTGTCCCATGCGCCGCAGTTATAAGCCTCCAATAGTCCCGAGCCTATCATATACAGGCGGCGTTTCAGCTTTTCGTAATTTTTGTGGTCAGGCTCCATTGCATACAGCTTTCTGAAATTCATGGAGGTCTCATTCAGAAATTCCACCAATGTATCACCGTTATATGCACCGAGATCCACATAGATCTCTTCACCGCCCACCTTCAGCAGATCAAACATCTCCTCATGAGGAGTCTCGCATTCCTTCAGCAGCGTGATATCACCGCTGAGCTTATAGCGAATAATATTCTCGAACACCTTTTTGGATTGTTCATCTGCAAGCATGCCATAGACTGTTTTAAGCTCCTTATAATGCTCTTTCGCATAATCCAAAGTGAACAATCCATCGCCCACTACAGGAACGTTAGGAGCATACAGCTCATGCTTTTCTGCGATCTGATATATTCTATCCATAACATCAGGGAACTGCGTGCCGAAGCATACCAGTATTATAAAGTCATCGCCGTAAAGCTCCTCTATCTCGCTGAGCCTCTTTACACGGATACCCATAAAGCTATGGCCGCGCACGAACTCATCGCTCGCCATGATATCATCCACCTGAACTCCGATGCCATCCAGAACATTACGGATCTTTTCAGCGCCATCGCCCATGCCATACAGAACGATCTTCTTATCTGTTTCTGCAAGATAATCCCACAGACAGCTATCTATTTCATCAAGAAAAAAAGCCATTTCAACCTCTTTTAGAGCATTTTCAGATCTTCCGATTCCTTTACGCACTGAACGAACGCATCGGATATCTTGGATCTGTCAAGATTATACAGCAGCGCGATACGGTCAACATTCTCCCAGTTGCCTTTTTCGTAGCTGTATGCAAGATTATATACATCACTGTATGTTCCGCCTTTTCCCAGCAGACCGTTCTTGATCTCCTCTGTAAGCGGGAACTCCTGAAGCGCACGCTCCAGATTGCCTGCACCACAATGATCCAGCATAGAAAGCAGGCCCATCAGATAATATGCATCGCCTTCTTTTGCCGCCTCAGGTATCATTGCGGATATCTTGCGGCAGAACTTAGCAATAAGTAGTGATAGACGCATCATCTCAACATTATCGTTTCGTGTGATGCGCTGCATTCCCATCAGATATACCCACTCGCGCAGATAATCAAGTCCTAGGATAACAAGCGCCTGACTTATGGAGGATACTCTGTTTCTAACGCCAAAATACACCGAATTGATAAGTCGCAGCAAGCGCTGGCACATAGCGGTATCTCTAGAGATGACCTCCACGATATCACTTATCTCAGGCTCCTCCTGAGATACCAGCTGCATCACCTGCATAAAGTTAGTTGTAAGCGGAGCAACACTGTTTTTTGACATTATGGTGGGACGTGCGAAATAATATCCCTGTGTGAAAGTGCACCCCAGACGCTTGGCGTATTCGTACTCCTCCACGGTCTCGATCTTCTCCGCAAGGATTATCTTATTACAATATCGGCAGACATACGCAGTCTCTTCAATCTTATTCTGAGGAATGCGGAAATCTATCTTTACGATATCGCCGATCTGAAAAAGCTCGCTGTAAGTGCTGTTATACTCAAAATCATCAAGGGCAAGTGTATAGCCTCTCTCCTTCAGATCCTGACAGGCGTCAACCAGTTCCTGATCTATCATAAGGTTTTCAAGCACCTCTACCACCATGATATCGGGAGAGATCATCTTAGGCACGCCACGTTTCAGAAGATTTCCTGTAAAGTTGATGAACGCCTTACTGCCGCCGATAACATCACGGATATCCAATCCGAAAAAAGCATTCGTCACCACATCAGCAGTGGATTCATCTCCGCTTGTACCGGTATATATATTCTGTTGTCCGTTGCTGCGATACAGCAACTCATAACCGTATACCTGATTTTCCGTATCAAATATCGGCTGTCGAGCCATATATACATCCATTGATGCGATCACCTTTCGCTTATATCTGAAAATACGCATAGTTACTCATACTATAATTATACACTATTATGCGTTTTTTTTCAAGCACTGCATAAAAGATTTAAAAGTCCATCACAAATTCGTTACAATTGCACAACGATCGCCATTTATCCGCCCTTGCGCAGGCAGGATATTTTGATGATATTCACAAAAACAAAACCGCCGAAAAAGGACTGATTTAACAGATATGCTTTCCGTCCCCTCCGACGAGAGAACATTATCAAAAGCACTCCGGTAAAGCCCCCTGCGGAGGCATCCTTTCGGCGGTATGGTGGCTATTCCATCACAGCATCAGAGGTTTTTATTGAGCGACTGACCAGTTGCCCTTCCAACCACCGCACTGTTATAATAACCTATCTTCTGCTTGGTCTGCTTCAGCTGCTCCAGCTCTTTACGGGAATCAATATGCTGGTTTCTGAACTGACCCGAGATCACCTTGTCCTTATCAAGGATCCTCTGCTTGCAGATAGACAGATTTTTCTGGACGACCTGTATCTCCTTGTGAACATCATCCAACGGAATATTTACATAGCTTCCGTTGACAAGAGAACGAAGAAGCATCCTCTCCTCATTCTGCTCCATATCAATAACGGTATCGAGATTCTGTTTTAAATCCTCCAGCTTGTCAATAAGCTCATTGCGCTTGAACAGTGAGCTTTGAAGCACCTCGAGGTCTGCATTGATCATAGAGTCCGTATGCCTTTCGTACTCCTGAAATGTTTCATAGATCTCACCCAATATAGAAAGTACGGCCTTGCATCCGATTTCCTCTGACATAAATGCTTCCCCCTTTGCGATATATTCTCACCCGCCCGAAAACGGGTGAGACGGAATTACTTTTTCTGCTGATTATTGCGATCCTGAGCCTCGATCTCTTCCCTGGTCATCTGGCTTATCTGAGTAAATGCGTCACGGAGATCTGCGATCATAGGGATGATCTTCTTGATCTCTGTTGCATCCTTATGGATATTAGCCTTCATAGCTTCCTTCTGGAAGAATACATACAGCTGCTCAAGATTCTTTGAGATCGGCACCGACATATCCAGTGCGCCTCTAAGAGCACCCAGAAGCTCCTGAGCCTTGATAAGGGCATCGTTAGCCTTCTTGATACTCGGAACTTCTTCGATTGCAACCACTGCGATAGCAAGCTGCTTTTCGATCTCGCTGTACATCTTTATAACTACTTCAACAGGAGTCATTGTCTGTACGGATTGTTTTTTATATGTTGCATATGGATTAGACATTTTTTATCTGCCCCTCAATCTTAATTACTGTAATCAATATCCTCCGCCACCGAGGTAGGAAGAGAGGTAGCTGGACTGGCTGTTCAGATCAGACATCATAGACTCCAGATTTGTGAATACGCCCCACCAGTAATCCTCACGGGTATCGTACTTTTTCTGCAGATCGGAGATGCGCTCTCTGAGATTCTCCATTTCCTTGAAGATAGTGCTGTCAAGGATCGTGGAGCTGCTGCTCTCAAGACCTGCCTTACGAACGAGAGAACCTCTGCTCTCGCGGCTGCCTGTGGCCTTAACTGCGCCATCAAGAATGCCATCGAGCTTCTTCATCAGACCGCTTTCAGTGTTTGTGAACAGCTCTGTAACAGCATCAAGATTCTCGCTGAGCATCTTATCAAGCTGCTCCTCATCTATCTCAAGCTTACCATGATCGCCGTAGTCGTTAGAGGTCTTGATACCAAGGCTGAACAGACCGATCTTGCTGCCGTCATCGAGAGTTACAGTGTTGTAAAGAGCAGTACGCATCTGGGACATAACGCCTGTAACAGTTCTGTCATTATACAGAACGCCCTGCTTAGCCATCTTCTCCCATTTCTCGATCTCTTCCTCGCTCATAGCTTCCTTTTCAGCGTCGGTAAGAGGTTCGTACTTCTCGCCCTTGGAGTCAGTAGCGGGAGCCTTTCCGATGTACTCATACACCTCGTCGATCAGCTTGTTATAATCCTCAACAAAGCCCTTGATGATATCCTTGAGACCGCTGGTATCCTTCTCGATCTCTACTGTGAATGTTTCGCCCACAGCGATATCATCTGTGAATGCAAATGTTGTACCATCAAGCTCATACTTATTCTCGTTGAGATAAACCGTCTCGCCATCCAGCTCAATAGCAGCATTCTGACCAAGCTCGAAATCGTAGTTGCCGTTCTCATCGGTAATGCCGAGAGTAATTGTCAGATCAGAGCCTTCAATGCGGATATCGCCTGCACCACCAAGCTCCTTAGCTTCAAGGGAGAAGCTGTTGGTAAGAGCGGAATAGCTCATGTTAACGCCTGCATCGCTGGCATTAACAGCCTTTATAAGAGAATCAATAGTAGCGTCAGCGCCAACCTTGATCTCCACATCATTGATCTTCAGAGTGTAGTTACCATCACCATCTGCCGCGATGCCAAGCTCTTCCAGCTTAGTCTTGCTTGTGATCTTATTGGAGGATGTACCCTTAGTGAGACCCAGAGTACCACCTTCGATAGCGTGCATCGTGAACTCCATACCCTCATCGCCCTTTGTTGCGGTAAGGCTGGTGCCGTTGAAAGCAAATGTAACACCCTCATCAGCGAAAGCATCATTCAGGGCAGAAGTCATCTGCGCCTTGTTCTTATCCTGCGCCGCCTGTGCAGATGTATATGTATAAGCCTTCAGCTTTGCCTCGTCGATCTCAGCGTCATCCTCAAGATTATTAGCCTTGCGGTAAGCAGCTTCCTTCAGGCTGTTGTATTCCTCGAGAATAGCCTCGTTGCCGTCTTCGTTTCTGCTGTCATAATATGTACTGGAAACGCCCTCGAAGCTGATGTTCTTGATAACGCCGCCAACATCCATACTGAATGTATTTGTGCCTGTAACAACATTGCCGAGATTTACTGTCTTTGTCTTAGCTGCGTCGGTAAGACCGAAGTTACCGATATTTTCTGTAACAGATACAGAAGCGTTTCCGCCTACAACGAACTCAAAGCCGCCGTCAGCGTTCATCTCTGCCTGCAGGAACCACTCGTGACCGTTATCGGGATCAACAGCACCCTCAATATCAGCCGCATTTGCAGAGCCTGTATGGTTGCCTGTGTAGCCGAAACCGATCTGCAGCTGAGCATTCAGATTGCTGAGAGCATTCTGCTTAACAGTATCCATATCAACTGTACCGTCAGCGCCAACCTCGCCCTGTCCGGAAAAACTGATAGTCTTTGTAACGCCACCGACTTTAACATCCATGGACATATTATAAACTCTGGTAAATGTGCCGTCACCGTTGTCGATATCCTTGCCGCCAACAGACTCAAGCGCCTTGCCGATATCAAGCTTGAAGCTCTCGGGCTTGATCTCACCGCCCTTTACTGTGCTTGCCTTAGCAGTCTGCAGAACAGTAAACTTGTGAGAACCTGCCTGAGAAGAAGAGGACGTGGTTACATTGAGTCCCTTTGTACTGGCGCCGGAAGCAGAGCTTATCTCAGAAGCATACTTGTTAAAAGTAGAAGAACCCATGAGATAGGTATTCTTGTTCAGAACATCAAAGTACTTCTTCTGGAAATCAGACATCTTCTTAGCGACAGCCTGATAAGCCTCCTGCTGCCATGTAAGCTTTGTGAGCTTCTTGCTCTGGTTATCAATCTTGGTCTGGTATGTGGTCATCATCGCGCTGATGATGGATTCGGTATCAAGTCCCGATACCATACCACTCATACGAATAGGCTCTGACATGATTTATTCCTCCTGTTTATGAGATTTCAGAAGCGCTGCGATCGCATTGCTCGGAATGTGTGCCGCCTGCTCGTTCGTCTGACGCGCGGCCTTCAGTTCGCTTCTGATTATTTTTACATCTTTAGGTGCGGAAATGCCGATCTTCACCTTGTCCTTGGAAATCTCCAATACGGTGATCTCGATATCATCGGAAATGATAAGGCTTTCATCCTGTTTTCTGGTTACAACTAGCATTCTCACCCCTCCTCATAGACCGGAGCCTTGAATTCATAAGGATCCGGAAGAATGATCTGAGCAGCGATATTATCTCTTGTATTCATTACGATAGGGCATCTCAGATTGATCGTTGTCTTGCGGTAATCATCGGGAACGATGGCAACTGCAAGGCATCTGTAAGGAGTATCTTCATCCACTTTTATAAGCTTCTGCTCCTCATCGGATATCTCGAACTTATAATCGGGATAGATCTGCATGGGATCATATACCACAAAGCATGGCTCCTTGCCGTCCACTGACTGCAGCCACATAGGGAATTTTTCCTCACCAAGAGGGCTGAGCAGCGCATAACGCTTTGCAGACTCGAAACCGATGATTCCCGCAGGAAAATCGATTATTGTTCTTTCATCTATCTGAACTTCACCGAAATCTCTAGTAGTAATATTCATCAGATGCTTCGGCTCCGAATTCAACGAAGCCTCTCCTTTCTGCGACGATATCTTTTATCAGGTCTGGGGTGGCTCATAGTTGGGATTTGCACTTGCGGGAACGTAGATAGGCTCTCCGACATACTCGATCTCTACTCTGGGTCTGTCTCTTACGATAAGCTCTACGCTGCCGGGGATGAACTCCATCGGCATTCTTGCCATTGTATCCCAGTCGAAATCCTGAGAGCCGAGCTGGTAATCAATGTTCAGCTTGCCCTCATCGAAGGTGATATCAGCACCCTCTTTAGGCAGGAACTCCATGATGGTCTGCATCGTTGCGCCTGCACGGGCATTCTGAAGTGCAAGTTCGGAAGCGCTTGCACCACGAGCCAGCGCATCGCCGTTGGAAGCCACCTTTGCGGTGCCCTGGAAAGCTAAAGAAAAGCCCTCCTGCGCCTTCTGCGCCAGCATATCGCCATCGGTCATGTGACCGAGGCCAAGGCTCTTTCTTGCCTCATATGTGTCGATATTGATCTTAAGCGGCTCAGCTTCCATAACGAAACCGCCGTTCTTAGTGGTGATATTCACCTTAGGCTGTCTGTCCTCAGGCAGCTCCAGCTTCGCCTTTGTTATCTTGATCTCGATAGAGATCGGGATCGTAGTGATTCTAAGCAGATTGCTATCCATTCGGGAACACCTCCTAAAATATTAATCGTAATTTAACGAATGTAATTGAATATCGTATTGGGAATAATTGCGCTGGACATCTGCAGGCACGCATTGTAAAGCGCCTCGTAAGTCTTGTAAAGGGTGATCTCAGATTCAAGGTCACTGGCTTCGAGAGAATCCTGACGTTCCTTGAGGTTAAGCTCGCGGGTATCATATCTTTCGGAATTGAAACCGATAAACTCTTCCATGTTACCGAGATTTGCGATCTCTACCAGCAGGTTTTCGGAAGCCTCAACGATCTGGTCGATACAGCCGTTTGCATATCCTACATTACCGGTCTTCAGTGCCTTCGCCGCATCCAGTGTGATCTGAATATAGTTGAAGGAATA
This sequence comes from Oscillospiraceae bacterium, assembly GCA_045612645.1. Taxonomy (GTDB): domain Bacteria; phylum Bacillota; class Clostridia; order Oscillospirales; family Ruminococcaceae; genus CAG-115. Next base: position 4,328 of record JAZKZL010000066.1, on the reverse strand, counting down.
TGTATATTCATTATCCACAGTAGCCTTATTCTTAGCGCCCTGTGTACTCATAACATAGACTTTCTTGCCGTCGTCAACGGTTATATTGCCATCTGCGTCAACCGTGGGAATAACAGGACTTCTGTAGAACGCCTTATCCAGTGCGGCCTGAAAATTCGCCTGACTTTCTGCCTCCGAAGCACCTCCTGTGAACTTCACAGTCTGCTTTTCACCGTTGTAGAAAACATCGATAGAATATTCAAGGTCATTCTGCAGGGACGCGAGATCTATAGATGCCGCGCTCATCTCGGAGCCGCAGCCTGTAAGCTCCGCACCGTTAAAGGATACTCTCAGACCTGTCTGAGGATCGATCTCCTGTGTTTCCTGATCTATCACCATTCCAAGTCCGATATCAACATATACCTCGTTGGAATAGGGGAAATCCTCGAAATTATCGTAAGCGTTGATCGGAACACCGTGATAAAGCACCTCTGTAGCGTATCCGTCATCGCCGTAAAGCAGGCTAAAGGGCTGCTCTGCATTGCTTTCGCCGCCAAAGATCGCTCTTTCCGCGCTGTTTGTGTTCAGGATAGATACCATCTCACGGGCGTATGTATCAAGCTGCTGGCTGAGGATCTGAAGGTCAACACCCTCGTCCTTTGTTGTATTACATGCATAAATTATCGTTTCACGGATGGTTGCCAACTCATCGGATATCTGCAGCATTGAGGTCTCAGCCTCGGTATAAAACTTATCCGCTACCTCGAGATTCTCCTTGTACTGCTTTGTGCGGGAGAGCTGCTTTCTGACGGTAAGAGCCTTTGCAGCGCTCAGCGGATTATCGCTGGCACGGCTGAAATCTCTTCCTGTGAATACTTTCTGCTCGGAAGCGTACTTGTTCTTTCCGAGACGCTTGAGGTTCCTGTCGTAATTACGAAGAACCGTTGAATTAGTTATTCTCATTCAGAACTCCTTTCACGATTACAGACCAACTCTGCCTGTGCCGTTGATCAGCTTGTCAAGGCAGTCGTCAAGAGTGGTCAGCATACGGGAAGATGCGCTGTACCATTTCTGATAGTTCAGCATATTGATACCTTCCTCGTCCATATCCACGCCGGATACCTCGTCTCTTGCGTCAAGCAGTGTATCTACAGTGGAAACTGCACCGTCATTGCGGCTCTTTTCGTATGTGATAGTCTGAGCGAGACGGTTGCTTATGAAGCTGATATACTGATAAACATCGCCCTTAAAGTCATGCGCGTTACCGAAATTCAGATCGCCGTTCTCAAACTGGGAAAGCAGATATATAACATTTGTGTTCTGCAGTGTAACTGCACCCGTTTCATCGGTAACCTCATCCCATCCGTAGTGATACATACCTGTAAGCTCGTCAAGAGTTCTCACCTGACCGATCATTGTGGGATCAGAGAGCCATTCCTGGCTTACACGGATGTTTGCTGCGGTGAATACCGAACCCTCAGGCTCTGTAGAGAACATCTTTCTGGAAGGGTCGTCTGTAGCACCGTTTGCTTCGTTGAGAGTCTTTGCGATAGTGTTTGCAAACTCGTTTACAGCGGATTTGAAGTACGCAATGCCGTATTCGCTGTTCTGATTACCTGTTGCATATACGCCGTTTCCGTTGAGCATATTGAAAAAGCTCTTCAGAATGCCGTTCTGGCAATTGATCTGCTCACCGCTCTCGTAGTAGATGATCGCCTGACCGTAAGCCTCGTAATCGTCCATTATCAGGCGGTTTACCTTGAACTTGTTTCCGTCAACCACCTGAATGCCGCAGAGATTCACGCTGAACGTACCGTTCTCGTTTCTGGTAACATCCACATCGCCGTAATTGGCAAGCTCGTCAACATACATATTCAGCTGATCGTAAAGCTCATTGGGACCGTACTCGTCGGGATAGTTCAGCAGCTCTCGTGCGATTCTGTCGTTGAGCACGTTCATGTCGTCAAGCAGATTATTGAGGTAGAACACCGTATCCTCCAGCTCAGTAACGTAAGTGTCCTCAACCTCGCAGAGCTTGTTATCATAATCCTGCAGCAGCTTGCAGAGGTTTACCGCTGCGTTACATGCAATCGTTGCAACCTCCATACTGTCAGGCTTTTCTACCGAGTAATCCTGCAGTGCTGCGAAGAATTCCTCGGTGAAGTGCTGCAGACCATCTGTCTCAAAGTTATCAAGGATATCCTCAACCTCGCAAAGGATATCAACTGTCTTTTCAGTCTCGGCTTCTATAGCCACATTCTCACGGTAACGCTTGTCGATGTAGATGTCTCTTATCTGGCTCACGCCGTAAGCATTAACACCCTGACCTTGCACCGAAAGGTTGTTGGTCTGGCTGCACCATCTCAGGCTCTGATTGCCCGAAACGTACATAGCGTAAAGATCCACGCGCTGTCTTGTATAACCGATGGTGTTTGTATTTGACAGGTTGTTGCCTGTGATATCCAGACTCTTCTGCGCAACCTGCAGTGTGCGTTTCTGAGTTTCAAATCCTAAAAAAGTCGGACGCATATATATTTTCCTCCTAGACTTCTCTGATGACGGTGGAGGAGCTGCCTCTCGTCACCTTGGAAGCGTTTCTGTCATAGGTCTCGGGTTTATTGAATATGCCCGCGCGCTTAACGAATTCCTCTTGATTATCCAGCTTGCGCTTTACTATCTCATTCGTGCGCTGATTCATCTCGCGGATGCCGTCAATCAGCTCTGTAAGCTGTGTGCCGAGCATCTTCAGCTTAGGCTGATAATCCTCGGGGGCGTCTGCTATGATGTCGTTTATCTTTTTATCCTCAATGCCGAGCGCCTTGAACAGCTCCAGCCTTTTGTTTTCGAGATTCTGGCTCTTCATGACGTAAGCCTGCTCATCGTTGAGGGAATTTGTCAGCCATTCGAGATCGTCTTCAAGAATCTTTGTGTGCTTCTTCATCAGGAACATCGAAAGCTCCCTGTAAAAATCACAATTTATTTCAAGGCACTTGATGACTGCCTCAACCGTTCTCTTATCCAGCATGGCCGCTTACCAAAGAAGAATGTAGGACGCAAGCTCGCTTGCAGAAATGCCGCTTTCAGCCGTCTGCTTTGCTGCTGCAAGCTCCTGCTCCGCAGCGTCAGCCTTTACCTGTGCGGAAATGCCGTTCTTTGCCGCCTGAAGCGCCTTGTCAAAGCCGAATTCCACACGATCCATATTCTTTACGGAAGCGGAGGCTTCTGTCTTTTTGATTTTACTGCTGCGGTTGGTGTTGTACGCCGAGATAACGCCGGCTACTCTTTTGATCTCCATATATCTTTGCCTCCTTATAAGCTATCAGGCAATGCCTGTTAAAAAACCGATGTAACGGCGGCGCCTGCAAACAGGCATATTTCCGCCTATATTGATTATCGGCAAAAACCCCCGAAACTTTAGTGTTTCGGGGGCAATTTTATTAAATTAATGCGATTTATTCTATGATCGCATTCTCATCCATGCTATTAATGTTCAGCAGATATGTTCCCACAGTTCCCACATAGGATGTTCCGCTCTTGTCGCTGCTGCAGGTGCCACAGATTATGCCGTTCTTCAGCTCGCTGAAATCGGTTATCTGCAGATCGTCCTTTACAGCATCGGCAGGAATGCGTTCATCGCAATAGTGAGCAGACATAACTCTCAGATGACCATGACCCTCTGCCACATCACCTGCATCGCCGCCTTCACCGCTGCTGTTATCTTCAAATTTGTAATCGCATCTTACTACGGCGTAGTAATATCCCTTTGCGCCTGCATTCAGAACATCCTCCAGATCATTCTGAAGCAGCTTCTCAAATGCGTCATCAGAGGGAGTGGTCACGGTATCGTCAATAAGATCTGCGAATGTGTGCGCAACTTTCACATGCTCAATGCCGCCGTCATACGCTACCTCCACATAGAGATATCTGTATTCGTCGTTATCTGTTGTGGTAAACACGTTTCCGCCCAGCTTATTTCTGAAGATGATATACGGCTCAACATCGTCGCCATCGTCATATTTCTTTGCAATGGTCTGCAGTTCAGGCGTCAGGTGGAATTCAGTCAGCTGATAACGGGTCATGTTATACTGCAATGAGGCATAGAAATCCGAAGCGTAGGTCTCTGCGGCCTGCTTTTCAGCATCGTCACTGGAAAACGCGGGAAGTATCATAGCCATAAGGATCGCCATTATGGCAATTACGATCACCAGTTCCGCCATGGTGAAGCCCTTGCTTGCTCTCAGTTTCTGAAGATATCTTATCACTGAAATTCCTCCTTAAACAATAAATACAAAAATTTGCAGCCTTGCTTTCACTGCGGCACCGCCGAAGCACAAGCAAAACAACAAAAG
>JAZKZL010000065.1:0-12401 GCA_045612645.1 Oscillospiraceae bacterium | reverse complement strand
CCAAAATATAGCAGTTTTGTGCGAGTAATGTTGTTAAATCTACTAAATAGTGGTATACTACTTATAAGGATGTTTTTGGAAAATGATTCAAGGAGCTGGGATATGAATATTTTTAACCGAATACCCGCAGGCTTTTTTAATCTGCTGGCGAGCAACAGTAATGCAAAGCAGAATTCAGAATGTTTTCTTCTTATATATGCTCGTTTCGATGAGGAGATCAGCTATAAGCTCCCTCGTGTCACAATCAGAGATGTCATAAGTAATTATCTTTGTGACGAGTATCCCGAGGAATTCCTTGACGGCGAAACTCTGCTTACTCCCGAAGATCACGCCAACGCCATGCTGCGAAAATTTCTGGAGGCAGGCTGGCTGCACGAGGAAGCGGACGATGTCACTTACGAAAAGCAGCTCGTCATAACCGACAACGGTTTGCTGCTTGCGGAGTTTTTGCTGAAATTGAAGAATCCCGAAAAAACAGAATACTCATCGTACATATTGAGTATCCATAACGACCTGACAAATAAGGATAAATGGACGGATAATTATTATGTTTATCCTTTGAAGAATGTATATAACAATGCAAAGCAGCTTGCGAACTCTCTGAAGAAATTGTCCACTTCCATCAAGAAGATAATAGAGGATATTTCAAGGGAGGAGACCCTTGAAACGCTTACAAATAACCTTATCTCCTATTGCGACGGCTCATTTATCAGAGAATATTCCCGTCTGACAAAACAACAAAATATCCACATGTATCGTGCGCAGATAAGAAACGAACTGGAACAGATGTGTAGAGATAATGTTACCTATGGGCTTTTATGTGCGGGATGTTATACCGAGGAGGGATATGACCGTTACGACGGGGAATACGGCGAGCAATTGGCGCAGGAGCATGTTTATGATATGATCCATAAAACGCTCCGATTTTTGAATGATGATTATGATAAGATAATGGCTGATATTAAAAAGCGCATAATCATTTATTTCAATCTTGCTATCGGCAGGGCGAGATTTTTGCTGAATCATGACACCGATTCCAGAGGTAACGTGGAGCAATATCTGAAATACTTGACGGAGAATTTCTCCGCTGATGATAACGATATGCTGCTCCCCGATGATATGGACGAGCTATTCAATATCTCAAAACAGCAGTATGTTGACGAAAATTCTCTGCGCTATCCCGGTAAGCAGCGCAGAGTGACAGAGGATACGGTCTGCGAAGTGCCCGAAATGACGCAGGCGGATATAGACTCTTCTATGGAGAAACAGCGTAAAGCGGCTCATAATCCGTATTCAAAGGAATATATGAAAAAGTATGTGAAACGGCTTATGGTCAATGGCAAGGTGTCTGCGGCGGACATGCCTGTGCAGCAGAAAGAGGATATACTCAGGATAGTATCTGCGGCAGCGTACTCGAAAGAGAATGGATTTGATCTGGAGGTAAAGGACGATTATATTGAAGTCAATGGATTCTGTATCCATGATTTCACTATCCGTAACAGCAAGGAGGGCAAGTAAGATGGAATTCTGGACAGCTTATCAGGATTGGACAGTGGGCGAACGCAACAGCTTTCTGAAATCCGCACGGCAGCTGCTGAAGACCACTTATGTGGTCAAGAGCTACGACGAGGATCAGCGTAAGATGTATTCTTACATTAAGCGTAATGCGGCGGCTCTGTCCGAGTATTTCGAGATCATCGGCTTTGATGTCGTGGTAGATGAGAATGTCGGCGTTGCGATGCTTAAAAACAGATTCCCCGATGACAGCGGATTGCAAGCAAACAGAAAGAAATTCAGGATCATCGAAAGCAAGCTGCTGTGCTGTATATGGCTGCTGTATATGGAGCGAATGGCAAGCGACGAGCTTAGCAGAGGCGTTTTCGTGGATAAGGCAGAGCTTGACTTCCAGCTTGAAAAATACGGACTTAAAAAGGACTTCGACAAGAAACCTCTTGCTGCTACGCTGAAAACATTCGAGGAATTCAACCTCATAAAGGTCATCGGTGAAGTGGGTGAGCCTGATTGTAAGATAAGATTGTATCCGTCTTTGCAGTTCTGCCTTGCGGAGACTGAATTTAAGAACTTTGTTGAAATGAATACCAAAAAGCTGTTTGAGCACGGTGCGCAGGAAACGGAGGAAGATGAATATGAGGATCAGTAAATTTGATCAGCCTGTAAGGTCAAAGATGTTGACGGGCGTTCTTCTGGTGAACTGGGCGAGGTTTGGTGCCGTTCCGATAAAAGTCAAGGGTTCAACTCTTTTTACGGGAGTAAACGGAGTAGGTAAATCCACTGTTCTTGACGCTCTAACTTATGCTTTTGTGGGAAATCGTACTTTTAACAAAGCTGCTCATGACAGGGACAGAGATGTTTTGTCCTATGTACGAGGAGATACCAAAAGCAACGGCGAGTATCAGTATCTCAGAAGCGGTCAGGTGACCAGTTATATAATGATGGAGTTCTATTCCGAAACGGAAAAGACTTATACCACAGTCGGCGTTTGCATTGAATCTCCTGATGAGCATACCGTAAAACCGTTCTGGTTCTATCGTAAAGACGCAAAGATAAGCGATTTCAATGTTTATGAGCGTGAGGGCTCAAAACTCATCGTTACACGTCGTGACTCATTGAAATGCAAGGGCGAAAAGATAAAACTGGGAGATTATATCCCTCAGATAGATAAGGGCGTTTCTCAGAATCTGCGAGTTCTGGGTTTGAGAGTTCATCCTGAAGGAGTGGCTGATTATCGCAGCAGGCTGACAAAGATGGTGTCGTTCAATCCCGAGAACAATATAGACCAGTTTATTCGAGAGTGTGTTCTGCCCGAAAAGAAGATCACCACATTAAAAGAGCTGAAAGATCAGAAAGATAAATTCGATGATCTGAAAAAATTCTATGATGGCCTCAAAGCTCAGCTGATTGCGCTTGATAAAGCGGAAGAACAGGCAGTGATATTTGAGAGTAAACAGCGCTTTTATAATATGAAGCGTATGTTGCAAGGCTATCAGGATTACAGATGTGCGTTAAAACAGATGGAGGACTCCGAGGCGGAGATAGAAAGCAATAGAGAGATGCTGGCACATCATAATAACGATCTTCAGATAGCTCGTGCGAACTATGCACAAGCGGAGCAGTCCTATAATACCGCACAGACAAACCTTAACAACAACGATACGGGCAGAATGATAGCGCAACTCGCTCAGGATATTGCAGATATGGAGAAAGATATATCTAAATGCGAGAGCGAAATAAGCAGGATAAGAAAATTGCAGGACACCGTGTCCAAAGTTATGTCTGACAGCGAATACGGTGTAGGAACAGCTGCGGTGATTCCGGATTTCTGTTCCTCTGAGGACGCACAGACCAAATATTCTATCCTGGCTGCAATACGAATGAAGAGGAATAACAGCCTTGAAAAGCTGACCGACAAGCGTTCCGAATTGCGAAACAAATCAAGGGACGATGAGAAGAAAGTTGAGCAGCTTTCCGAGGATATAAAGCGACTGGAACGCAGGGTGTCAAAATTCTCGGGTGATGCGGCTCGTGCGAGAGAAATCCTGCAGGACGGTCTTCGTGCAAAGGGAATAGATGCCGAGGTACGTATCTTTGCGGACCTTGTGGATAAAGTCCTGAATGAAGAATGGCGTGACGCACTGGAAGTGTTCCTCGGCAGAAACAGATTTAATCTGATAGTGGATGCGGAGTATATCGAGGCTGCCCGTGATGTGTTCCATGAAAAGAAGATACAGGGTACATCGCTGGTGTTTACGGATATGCTTCCCGTGAGCGAGGTAACAGAGGGTTCTGCTGCAAGCGTGCTGAAGATTTCCAATGTCTATGCAAGGCGATATGCTAACTATCTGTTGAATGATATGCATCTTTGCGATACGCTTGCCGAATTGTATAAACACCCTCACGGCGGTATCATGAGAGACGGCACCGTGGCGCGTGGAATTACTATGCGCAATCAGAAGATGGACAGGGTGGACTATTATCTCGGCGCGGAAGCATTTGAGCTGATGTGCGATACGTTAAAGGGCAGGAGAGCAGAGCTTTACGATATCATCAATGCAACAAAGCGTGAAGCAGCACATATCAGCGAGCTGCTGAAAGTTCTTAGTGATAGGGTATTTGAAGAAGAATACAGATTTGAGGCGATACCGCAGCTTGCGGAGTTGTCTGCCAAGAAACTTAAGGCGAAAGCGAGCAAGGAGAATCTTGAAACCGACCCGTCGCTTATTGCAGTCATGGAAGAATGCGATCGTGCGGAGAGTGTGAAAAATCAGGCTGAAGCTTTGGTAACAAGTATAAACAAGAAGATAGCCGTATGCGAAAACACTATTGAAAATCTTGAAAAGGGCATGCCTTTTAACATGGATACGCTGGAGAAAGCGGAAAAGGAATATACCGCGCTTTCTGCCGAGTTCCCGGAACTGTGCAGTGAAGCGGAAGCTGAGTATGAAAAGCTCTGCGAAAAGCGTCCTGACGGTATCGTTATCAAGGAAAAAACTATCAGCGACTACAGCACCGAAATGAATAAAGCTTTGGCGGAACTCTGTAAAGTGCAAAGAGCATATCTGCAAATTGCAGGAAAGAACATCGAAAGAGCGGGAGCAGCGTTTATCCCCGAATTCCGTGCGGACAGGGCTAAGATCGCAAATATCAGCATTGAAGAAACCCGCATTAAACTTGATGACACCCGTGCCAAGCTTGAGGATGCGTTCATGCATGATTTCGTGAATGAGATAATGGAATCCGTTAGGGAAGCTCAGGCTGAAATAAACGGCATAAACAAGGAGCTTGAGCAGCTGCCTTTCGGTCAGGATCATTATGCTTTTAAATCGTATGAACATCCCGAAAAATCTGCGTTTTTCAGAATCAAGGAAAAGATCGACGAAAAGTATATGGGAAATGTGGAGTATTATCTCAGCAGCGATGGCGGCGAGCTTGACGATGATATCGAGGATTTCATGAACACTATCCTTGAAGATTATGAAGACGAGGAATATTCCGATTACAGGAATTATCTGAAATACGATGTGAAGATCAAAAACAGTCAGGTAATGGAGGCGGAGATAGATCTTTCACGAAAACAGGGCTCCGCAAGTAACGGTGAAAAGCAGACACCGTATTATCTTATCCTTGCAGCAAGCCTTATGCAGTACTATTCCCGCAAGGAAAACTGCGCACGAATGGTATTTATCGACGAGGCGTTTGCGGCACTCAGTAGTGAGCGTATAGAGCAACTTGTCAATTACTTTGAGAGCAACGGTTTTCAGGTTATGTATGCCGCACCGCCCGAAAAGATCAGCAGCATCGGAGCGCATATCGATTCAACGGTCAGCCTGATCGAAACAGGCAGATATACAAATGCAGTGGAGGGTTTAGCTGATGACATTATCAGAGCTGCGGAAGAATTTGAGCGAGATTCAGAAGAACTTGTTGGGGCTTTTGCTTGATAAATTCGAGAAAAGCAAGCGTTTCTACAAAGAAAACAAGGTAAATCAGAGCTTCAGCTGCCGACCTGTCGATATTTATGCCGATTATGACAGCGACTATACTTCCGTTGACGATATCCATGAGTTTGAGCAGGAAATGTTGGAGCTTGAACAGGCTGAACTGGTATCTGTTGTGTGGGAGAAATCACGCAAACGTTCAGTCATCATCAAGATAACAGCTAAGCTTGACAAAATAGGGGATTATTATTTGCTGCTTGATAGGGTGGATAAGAATACTCTCAAAAACAACACTGTTGCGGTGCTGGAGAAGCATCTGGACACCGTGCCCATAACAACGGCGTTCTGTAAGGCGCAGATAGATAGACTGAATGACCGCAAAAAGCTGGATTTCACTGTATCTGATGAAGAACTTGAAAAACTCCTGCACTGCCTCAGGTATATCGAGAACAATGATACTGAAATAATGGAGCGTGAGCTTTCGATAGAGATATTCCATGACAGCAAGGCGTTTGAGAAGCATTACAAGTCCCGTATATGCAAGATAATTTCTAAGTATTCGGAAACGGCACACTATGACGATGAGGTGATATTGCCGCAGTATCAGGTGGTTCAGAATCCGTCGTATATTTATGTTAAAGGCAATGGCTGTATAAAGTACTGTGATGGCTATGAGATACAGCTGAATGAAGATCATCCCGTTGCGATATGCTCAAAGGATATTGAGAAGATAACGTCAATAGATACATCTGCAAACGAGGCGGTAACGATAGAAAATCTGACTTCGTTCAACAGGACAAGCCCATCAAGACGGTTTCTTGTGTATCTCAGCGGCTATAATAACTCTGTAAAAAGTAAATTTCTGAGCAAGCTGCACAGTAGCGGAAAGATAGGTGAGTGGTATCATTTCGGTGATATCGATCCCGATGGTTTTTTTATCCTTAAACATCTCTGCGATGATAGTGGCATTGAATTTCAGCCGTTGTTTATGACGGTGGAGGAGCTGAAGAAATACTCCGATTACTGCAAACCGCTTGAAAAGAATGATATCGTTAAGGCAAATTCGCTTATCAATATCGGATATTATTCGGATGTGGCTAAGTATATGCTTGACAATAACTGTAAGCTTGAACAGGAGATCATCAGCTGGAAGATGAGATGATATATGGGGTATATTACAAATAAAAAGTGAGGTATAGTATGTCAAAACTAAATGTTGATCAGAAAACTATAAAGCAGCTGCTTGAGGATAAGAGATCAGATTTCCTTATCCCTGACTATCAGCGTCCCTATGCGTGGTCAGAAACCGAATGTCAGACGCTTTGGGATGATATCTTCGCATTTGCATTCCCAGAGAATGACTGTGATCTTTTTAGCCGTGATGATGAGTATTTTCTTGGTCCGATCGTTACATATCAGAATAACGGTAAACTCGAAGTTATCGATGGCCAGCAAAGATTGACTACCTTAATGTTATTGCTGAGAGCATTTTATACGAGATTTGGTAAAATGCAGGATAAGAACTCCATCGCAGCTCGCAGAACTATCGAGAAATGCATCTGGAAGACAGATGAGTTTGACGAGCCTGACAAAGAGGCTTTGAAGATTGATTCTGAGGTCGCTACCGATAAGGATAAGGAAGAATTCCTGCTTATTTTGAAATCAGGTGAAGTTACAAAAGAGCAGAAAAGTAATTATGCTGCGAATTTCAGATTCTTTGAAGATAAGATAAATACTTTTTTGTTTGAATATCCATCATTCTTTTCATATTTACCAATGAGAATCCTTAATAATTGTATATTGCTTCCTATCGAAGCAGAGTCGCAAGATACGGCATTGCGCATCTTCTCGACCCTGAATGACAGGGGTAAGCCGCTTTCCGATGCTGATATATTTAAGGCTCAGTTCTATAAGCATTACACTCAAAAGGGAGAAAAGGATCAGTTTATTGAAAAGTGGAAAAATCTTGAGGAATTGTGTGAGAAAATATTCCACCCTATTTCAGGAACGCCTATGGATGAGCTTTTCACAAGGTATATGTATTATGAAAGAGCCAAGATGGGCATCAAAGCATCGACTACAGAAGCGCTGAGAAAGTTTTATGAGAAGAATTCTTATCAGCTGTTGAAGAACGACGAGACGTTTGAAAACCTTATATTATTAGCTGATTTTTGGAACGATGTTTCTACGCAGGATAGCGAGAGATTCAGTGATAGGATTCTGAGAAGGCTGTTTGTGCTGAATTATGCACCAAACGGAATGTGGACATATTTTGTTTCGGTTTATTTCATGGCAAATAAGGATACAGACGGTAAACTTGATGATGACAAGTTCTACGATTTCTTGAATAAGATAACTGCGTTTATCTGGACTTATGCTGTAACAAATCCCGGTGTAAATGCTTTGCGTACACCGGTGTTTGCGGAGATGCTGAATATCGTTAATGGCAGAAACGTTGAGTTTAGCGATTACAAATTTGATCTAGTAAAAGTTGAAAGTATGTTTAATAACTATACATTCAGCAACGGCCGACCTGTTACAAAGGCAATGATAGCTTGGTGGGCATTTAATTCAGAAACACAGAATCTGTTGTCTTTAGAAACTGTATTTGAGATAGAGCACATTTTTGCAAAGAATAGACAGGATCAGGAAAAGAGTTTAGTAAACCCTAAGAATCTTGAAACACTTGGCAATAAAGCTCTGCTTGAAAAGCGAATCAACATTCGTGCTTCTGATTATCGTTTTGGTGACAAGATCAAATATTATAAGGGCTTTACTAATAGCCGCAATCAGATCAAAGAAGGTACGAAAGTGCATGAGTTGATCGATCTTGCTAATACAAGATCTGATTTTAACGAAAATGATATCGAGCAGCGTAATCTGGATATTGTTTCGGGTTTCATTGATTATCTTAAGCGGAATGGGTTAAGTTTATAAGAAGTATAGATGCGACTACATCGTGTTGTCGCACTTATTCTAATATATAACGGTACTTGCGTTTCAGCTATTACGAATTATCATAAGTTTTGAACGAACTTAATACAATTCGAGCCGATATAACATTCATCCGGATTGTATGTGTTTAGGGCAGTTCGGACGGTTTGTGTGTGCATGGTGGCGAGGTGTGTGGGCATAATTTGTATGCCATTTATTGTTTTATATAAAATATAATCTCCCCTGTCCATACACAGAGGAGATTTGTGTTGATTTAGTTGGTTTTAGTATATATTGTCTAGCAGCTTGGTAAATGGTATGACTGAATAATAACATCTTTGATATATGACATCCCACATATCAAGGCACTGTCTTTTTGTATCCATGTTGTATTTGTTGCAATCAAGTAGCTTGATAATGCATTTTATCAAATCTGTTAAAACTATCTCTTTGTCATAACCGTATTTGCCTGTAGAAACCATTTGACAAATGTTATACAGAACATTTGTGTATTTTGTGATGTCTTGATCTTGCTCAATGATATAATCAAGTATTGTATGGAGTTGATAAGCTTTGCGTGTTGCACTGATAAGTTTGATGACAAAATCTTCATCTCGATCTATATCGATGCATTTGTCGTGGAAAAGTCTGTTGAATGCTAATATTTCTGTTTCTTCTGTATCAATATAGTGAAGTAGAATTTCTTTGCTTCTTTGATGATGCTCTTCTTGATTGAATGAAAATGCAGCCTGCATGCATACTCTATTGATCTGCTTTCCGTTGAGCTGTCTTTGATACAGCTCTTTTGTAAGAGTACTATCAAAATAGATTGAAATAGCACACAAAAAACCTGCAGCTCGTTCATCCAATTCTTCTATACCGGAGTCGCACGCTTTCAGTAGATTAGTTGAGTAGAATTCGCTGTTATTACTATAATCTCGGCAGATTATTTCCCATATAGAATTATGCCCTAATACACTAACTTCATTTTGAATTAATTCTTTCAGCGTGTCAATACAGAAGTTTCTATCTAAATCATAATATGGGAAGATACAAGAAACTGAATAAAACCTTACAGCTTTATGTTCATCATTTATGGCCTTCTGTACAAAAGGCTTAAATATTTCGCCAAATTTACGGTGCTTCCATAAAAGTTGAGACATAGTACCAATTGCACATCCGCGAACGCAGTTGATTGCATTTGTCAACAGTGAATTAGGGGTGGAGTTATGAGATTTGCTTTTATCGACAAATACTGAAAAATCTATGGAAGGATGCGATGAGTTAACAGCAGCATCGCATACAAAATTGATAATTTCATCAGGCCAATTTTCTTCTGCTCTCTTTTCTATCAGTCGCAGAATTTCCATTACTATTTCAGTATCCTGATAAGAAATAAAGTTGTTGATAACATCACAGATTAGCGCGAAATCAATCTTTCCGATGCTTTCGTCATGTTCATGCAATGAGCGGATTACACCTGTGATATATCCGCTGTAACATTCAGTTGGGAAAGATAGTGATAGTTTAGCGAATCTGACAGGCTCATGCTTTGCTTGAGAGGATAGTGTTTGAGAGAATGAATGGTGATTAGCTTCAATGTATGTTCCTTTCCAATAAGAATGCTCATTCATTTTGCTGGAGGGAGTTGAGATTATCTTTAACCATGTCTTGTCGGGAATTGTTTTTCCACTTACAGGTGATGTTATACCACTTGTGGAGTAGGACGACCATCCTTGATTGTAGAATGGTACTCTGACCCAGTCGTTTCTGTTTAATACACCTAACAAGCTTTTTGCGTCAGAAGATATTCTGTTAACTTCGATGCGTGGAAGCAGTTCTTTTTGCAGGTGTCCCCAATATGCATAATAAACGGGCGTATATTTCTGTTGCCTGTTGACTTCGATACGACGTTTATAGATGTTTTTCATTTGTTCAGGCGGATCCGACCACTTCAGTATTAGCTTTTCTAGTGCTTCTAAGGATTCTTTTGAACAATACGGTGAAAATCTGGTTATGATTTTCTTGCTTAATGATAAATAATCCTCACCATTATATGTGTAGATAAAAAGATGATTTGTGGGATTGGATATAAGCCACAAAATAGCTGCGTCGCTATAATCTGTATTTAAGCTGCATATCGCATGCGCGATCATTTCATAATAAATAGGGGAATCATGCCCATTGAATGTGTCAATAAAAGAGATGAATTGCTCGGGTTCATTAGATGCAAACTCACAGAGACTACAAATCAGCATTTCAACGATTTCTCTTGCAACGCTTTCACTGTGCTCGGATCTTGTCCATTTGCGGTAATGTTCATCGTATTTGTATTCGGGCAAATTTTCATTGAAATGTTTCGTTTTATCACAAACTTCAGGCAGAATTTCATTTGTAAGTTCACGGTAATGAGATTTGACATATTGGCTGATAGTTGTCTTTTCGCCCAAGTGCATGTGGTGGTTGAGTTCGTAACTCATTTTAATTATAAGTTTCAAAAAAGGTATAACATTGGGCGATTGTTTTTTAATCAGCTGTGAAACGTTTCCGAAGAAAGAAAAATACTCCGGGTCTGTTTCTAACAGTTTTAATCTGATGTCAAGTATTTCGGGAGAATCATACGATGCGTCACGGCTTATCGTATCCAGTACGATTTTGTTGTTTTCTTTGCTTGTAAAACAGATAGGTTTAAGCTTTTTTAGAACAAAATCCTGTTCTTTAGTGTTGATAGAGCGTAACAGATTAAGGCCCTCTTCATTCAGCCAATCAAAGGGACCGTGTTTATCAAGATTTAAGATGTACTGTGCATGAGATAAATAAACTGTGCTGTAAATATGATTATGCCATGGGGAGTTAGTGAAGTAACCATAAATATAGTTGAAGAAATCATCGCTTGGAGCTTCATACTGTCCTGCAATTTCGAAAACAGCACATTTGAAATAATGACGTACTTTATCTGAGTTCAGTAGTTCTTCGCAAATACTGATGTAATGATTTTCATCGGCATCAAGGACTACTTGAAGTAGCCTTAAAAGACGGTACCTGACGTTAGGTGTCTGATTATCTGTTGAGCCTATCAGTTCCAGAATGCTTTTACCCTGATAGATCTCATTTAGCATGTCTGTAATAGCAAAATAATCAAAAAAGCTCTGATGAGTAAATGCTATTTTATTGTTGTTCTTTATCAGCAGACCGTTTGAGATCAGTGCTTGCAGCTCAGCAGTATAATCAGCAAAAAGCTGTTCGGGTAAAGCTAATGATGACGTGGATTCCATTTTCTTCACTATGGAATCTTTAAGGAAATTTACTCTCCCTATATCATTGCCGATCAAAGTACATTTGTCAGTAATTTGTTTCCACCATTTTCCCATAAGCTCAAATGGAGTGGTTAGATCATACATGTCCGAATGATTATTTAACGCTGTCCATATATACAATGAGGATGGAGTTAAAAGCATATCTTGCAGCTTTAATGATAACAGATCATAATCCTCGCCAATAATCTTCCTGACATCTTTTTGTGATAAAGGATTTATCTGTATTTTGGTCCACTTCATTTTATTTTCTTGCTGGGTTGAAAATAATGATTTAAGTCCGCTGTCATTTTCTAAATCAAAGGTTCTTGAAATAAACAGTAAAGAAATGTAACCATTATCATTTTCGTTTAATGAAAGAGCTTGTGAGATCAGTTCTTTACATACATCCAAAGCACTTGCGGAATGCTGGCTTGTCCATCTTAACGCATCTAATTGATCCAGTATCAAAACACATGGCTTGCCTGCGGCTATATTATGCAGACAATACGCCGGAGATTGTGTTAATCCTAAATCTTTTCCGTAATGGTCAGAGGATGTGTGTGGTATCAGTTTGTCTAATTTCAGAGCTAAAAACAGAGTTTTGCTATTTTGAAGTTCACTGATAATCTCGTGTACACATCCGCTTTTTCCTGTACCTGCCTTGCCGTGAAGTATTATTGATTTTCCTTCGTTTATATTACAGAGAACATTATGT
>JAZKZL010000064.1:0-4347 GCA_045612645.1 Oscillospiraceae bacterium | reverse complement strand
TTCTCGATCTCCTCAGCAGTCATGCCGTCAAAGATGCGCATGACAAACTCAGAGATTTTGTCAAACTGTGTCGCAGTGTCAGCATCCTTGAGCTGCTCCTGCAACTGCACTGCCTGAATGAAAACACCCCACTTGATGTGATTTGTGCCGTAACTCTTGATGACCTCATCATTTGCGCCGTAGATGTTTAACTCAAAATCCATGAATATACCGCCTTTCCGTATATCTGCCTTGTTTACAAAATCGGCAGAGGGAACATGCAAGGCTGTCATGCTTTCGGCTGTACACGCCTACCCTCTGCCGATTTACGCTTTATTAGGCTGTCTTTTTAGTGCAGACAGTGCCGATGTTGTCGGGAGTGACAACCTGAGCAAACCAGTCAGCCTCAGCGTTGATCTCAGTTGCCTCAGTATCGATCACAACGCGCTTGCACACCTTGCTTGTCTTTGCAAACTTGTGTACAGTCTGGATCGCAGTGTATGTGAGTTCTGTGCCTGTGGCATCAGTATCCTCACCCTCAGTCTTTGCGGCATCGTCAGGGATGGCAAAGCTGCCCTTTGCAAACCAGAAGTATTCATAAGTGCCGTCGATGTTCTTCATGCGACCACCAAAAGCAAAATACTTTGTTTCAAAAGAGCCGCTATCCATGACAGCGCCAGTCTCAGCATCAACATCCTTGTTGTTGAGCTTTGCAATGGCAGCAGCGCGCAGGGCAGCGCCAGTGATTGTGATCTCAGAGCCGCCCTCTCTGCCAACTGTGGCAAACACGCCGTTGTCAAAATGATAGTTTGTGCTGTCCTTATCGACAGACACGCTCATTTCACCCGCAGGGATCAGCTTGAAAGGATCGCCCGTTTCAAACTTCTCAGCAGTATCAGTGATTACCTCAGCGCAAAACAGCTCATCTAAGCCGCGCTTAAGTGTAAACTCGCTCATGCCTTTTCCTCCTCCAAAATGTTGTATTGCTGCACCCATCCTGTATGCGTCGGCTCATCGCTGAGCAAATCGCGCCCCTTGCTCTGCGGCGTAAAGCCCGCCGCGATCAGAGCTGCTCTGATCTTGTCAGGAACACTCTGCACAAGGGCAGGATCAGTGCTGTAAAAGTAGATATAAAATTGCCACTCTGTCAGCATCAGACCATTGTCAAACTCTGCCGCAGCAGGCGTGTCAATCGTCCAATATGTGATAAAGCTATCAGGATATGTCGCAGGCGCAGTGCCTTGCAGATATACAGGATAGCCAAGCGCAACAAGCGTGTTGTATAAAAGCTCTTTCATCAACCCTCAAGCTCCTTTACGATGTTTTGCAATGTCTCCTCCTGTATCGCGCGGATCGGCTTTGCAGATTTCTTGCGAGCTGCTGCCATAAACGGGCGCGGCTCAGTGCTGCCCCTGTTATGACCCGCCGCCGTCTGTCTGTCTTTGCCTTTGCCGCGTGCAGAGTATCTGCCTGTGCCAAACTCCGTAAACATTGCCTCATAGCCCTCAGAGGGATTTGAGCTGTCATACTCGCCCAATTTCCACCCTGTTTCGCCGCTGATCCTGTTGCCGTTGCTTGTCACAGAATGAGAGACAGTTGATGTCGGCGCGCCGCTTGCCTCAGCCTCTTTTTTCAAGTTGCTCTCAAGCACGCGCACAGATTGCTCCATGCACTGCCGCGCCGCTGCATCAACATTGCCGCCCGCACGCTTTACGCGCTCAAGCATTTCATCAAACCCCTTGACTTGCAGCCGCATCTTTGCCATCTCAAGCACCGCCCTTAACGCGCTGCACCTTGAATTGCAAAAGCATGTTCCGCTGCTCGATGTTCTCAGGCTCGCTCACGATCTCATACACTGCGCCGTCAGTCAGCCGCTTGACCCTGCAATTTGCACGGATCAGGGGATTGTACCAACAGACAAGCTGTGCCGTGTCCTCAATCGTCAGCACACCATTGTTTGCAACCTCTGTGCCGCCGTAGCTTTTCCAGTTGCAGTTGAAACGCTCGCTCTCTGCATAGTCCTTTTTGACCACGCCAAGCACATTGCTCTCCGTAGGGGAAAGCAACATGCAGGGCGTTGTCATCTGTGCCGCTGCCGCAGGCTTAAACATCAGCACCCGCCTCCGTTTCAGTTGCAACAGCAGCACTCATTGCAAGCTGCGTCACGCGCATCTTGAAATAGTCCGAAAAGCCGACAGAGCCGCTGCCATAATTCCACAGATCAGCAACGCCGCGCAGGATGCAGCCGACAGATGCAGAGCTGTCAGCCACCTCCTGAGCCACGCCCGCAGAGATCATAAAAGCCTTGACATCTTCAATGTAAATCGTCAATGTCTCATCCTGATAATCCCCAACGATGCCCAGACCGCTTTTTACTTTGCTCAACAGTTCTGCACCCGTCATTTCGCGCCGCTCCTTTGCTTAAATGATGCTATCTGTCACAATCAGGGCAAAGATCAGCCCTTAGTGACGGCAACAAAGCCCTTGTAAACGCCCATAGCAGCGCCCAGAGAGACAGTGCCGCGGACAGTCAGCATGTCCTGACCAAACTTGTAATCCTCAGAAGTCTTGACCTCATAATCACCGAACAGAGGCAGCTCGATTGCCTGAGGATTGCCGTAGAACATGCACTTGCCTGTACCCTCGCCAGACAGAGCAGGACAGTTGTTGTTGATGACATAGCGCACGGACAGACCGCCATCCTTGATGATGCCTGTGTTGGGATTGGCAGTGTCGGGAGTAATCTCATACACAGCCTTTTTCTCGTTGGCGCCGCGAGCATCGCCAAAGGCGATCAAATCAGCCTTGTTCAGCATCAGCACGGCAGAGCCAACAACAGCCTCATCACCGCCCAGAGACAGAGCGACCTTGCGCAGAGTAGTGTGATCGATAGCAGCAACAGTCAGCTCCTCAGTGATCTCGGATGCCACCAGAGCTGCAACAATCTTCTTGCTCGCAGCCTTGCGCAGAGAAGTCATGGCGCTCTCACGCACTTTCTGCTCATAAGTCAGGGGAGACTGACGGCGCACCTTGTTGCTGATATAGGACACAAGAGCCACATCCTCAGCAGTGACAGTCAGCAGACCAAATGTAGGCTCAGCCTCAGCAATGTCAGCGCCCTCAGTGTGAGCAGCAGCCTCAGCAGCAGTCTTTTCATAGGCGATCTTGTAGCCGCCGCCCATGTTGGATGCGTCAACGATCTTGACCATATCCACGATGGAGCTGACCTGAGGATGAGTGCCATTGATGCCGCCCACGCCGACAGGCTGAGCGATAGTGCCGCCGCTGACCAGTACGGCAGCGCGAGCCTCCTTGTTTTCGATAGTCATCTTGTGAGAGGCAGCGAAAGCCTTAGCGCGCTCCTCAGCAGCGTTGACCTCAGTGTTGTTGATAGCAGTGTTTTCCATAGTGCGATGCACCTCCATATTATTTCTGTTTTCAGGAACAGCGGGAGCGTCAAAGTTGTCATACATCTCCTGCAAGCCGTTGCGCTCCTCAATCAGCGTTGCAGTCTCAGCCTCGATGCTGCGCAGCTCCTCGATTGTCTGAGCTGCCTCGTTCTTTGCGCGCAGCTCCTCAATACGGGCGTTCTTTGCATCGAGCATTGCCTTGATCTTGTCTTTCATGGTTTAACCCTCCAATTTCAGTCTGATTGCGTTTTTCAGTCTCAGCATTTCGCGCTGCTCAGTCTCCACCGCCGCAGCATCAGCATCCGCATCAGCCGCGCTCAAGTTTGTATCCACAAGCTCAAGGCTGCGCGCGTAAATGGATGTATCATCATAAGCGGGAACATCAACGATGCTGACATCAAACAGCTTTTTGATCTTTGTGATCGCTCTGTGCTTGATGCCGTTGACTTTCCACACGCGATGACCCAAACAGTTGTAATCGGGATCATACGGCAGGGAGAAAGCAAAGCTCATCTTGTCAAGCAATCCGCTCTGCACCATGTTGTATGCATCCCTGTGAGCCTGCACATTGCCCTGCAACTCAATGCGGACATGCAGACCCTTGTCATCAACAGTGAGCGTCAGGCTCTTGTTGCGAGTGCGGGCAAGGATCGTCATGCTGTCATTGTGATTGTACTTGCAGCACACATCACTCATGTCAGCGCCATCAAAGGCAGACCGCTCCACGCTCTCATAAAAGCCCCATCCGTTCTCAGGATCGCCAATGGCTGTCTCACTGTTAAAAACAACCGCATAACCCTCAAGGATCAGCTTGTCATTTTCCTCTGCGGCGCGCGCCTCGACAAGCCCAAAGCGCCGCTCCTTGTTGTCAACCTTATTGCTCATCGTCATCCTCCTCTTTCCCCTTTGCCGTCTTGCCTGCCCCGTCAAGGCTGTTGTATGCGCGCGGCTTGACATC
>JAZKZL010000063.1:0-1967 GCA_045612645.1 Oscillospiraceae bacterium | reverse complement strand
GAAAAGGGCATACTTTACGTGGGAATAGAACAGTTCCTGTTAGACGAGCATGCTATGGATATATAGCAGCTGTGAAGAAAAGACGGTATGCTATATCATATATTTTCACTTATATATTATAAAAGTGTAGCTATATAAGCTACCCGATTAATTATCGGATCATAGAACTTTCCCCTGAGCGTAACTGCTCAGGGGATTTTCTGTTTGAGGAGGAAATCATGGCACAAAAATTCAACAACCAGCACTACTGTACCAACGGCATCTCAAAGAGGCTTCCCATTATGACACAGGTTATTTTGTGGGAACTCATCGACAGCATGAAGGTCGAGGAGCAGGACTACTTGCAGGTGTTCACTCTGTCTGTCGAGAAAGGCATGCAGAAGATTCTGCACGAGCAGGAGTTCCCCGAATACTCTGCGGAGCACCTGTTTCCCAGCACTGATCCCATCACAGGCAAGATATTCGTCATCGACGACGAGACCCATTCTACCATGCTTTTTGCTGAAGAATACTGATAGGAGGAAATTACAATGCAAAACGACATCATTTTCTGCGATCGCTGCGGATGCGAACATGCAATCGATACTGCTTGCTATTTTGAAGGAGATTACTTTTGCCCGGAATGTTTTGACGAGGCAACAACCGTCTGCTTGCACTGCGGCGAGCGTGTGTGGTCTGAGGACAACGCAGGCACTATGAGCATGCCGCTCTGCGAGCGTTGCTACGATAATCACTACACTTCCTGCGAGGACTGCGGACGCATCATTCATAATGATTACGCAAACTACTATGATGACGATGACTATGCTTATTGCGATGCCTGCTTTAGCCACCGCAATAATGGTCCTATCCATGACTACAACTACAAGCCTGATGCGATTTTCTATGGCGACGGCAACCGCTATTTCGGGGTTGAGCTAGAAATCGATAAGGGTGGCAAGTTGGGCGAGAATGCAGAACACATCATTTCTGCCGCTAACGGTGTTGCTGAACACATTTACATCAAGTCGGACGGCAGCCTGAATGACGGAATGGAGATTGTTACGCACCCGATGAGCCTTGATTATCACCGTGTAGATATGCCGTGGGAAAAGATCTGCGACAAGGCAATACATCTCCACTATCAGAGCCACAAAACCACGACCTGCGGCTTGCATATTCACGTCAACCGCACAACATTTGGCGAGACCCGAGAGGAGCAGGATGAGTGCATCTCTCGGGTACTTTATTTTGTGGAGCACCACTGGGCAGAGTTGCTTAAATTCAGTCGCCGCACCGAGTACACCATGAATAAGTGGGCGGCAAGATACGGTTACAAGCATGATCCCAAAGCAATTCTGGATAGTGCAAAGAAAGGATGTAATGGTCGCTATGCCTGCGTGAATATCACTAACTGGAGCACGATAGAGTTCAGGATGTTCAAGGGTACGCTGAAAGTCAACACGATTATCGCAACACTTGAGCTGGTCAACAAGATATGTGACCTTGCTTTGTATCTGACTGACGAGGAGATTGCGGGAATTAGCTGGACAAGTTTTGTTAAGTCGCTCAACAATGACGATCATGGCGAGCTGATAACCTATCTTAAAGAGCGCCAGCTTTATGTGAACGATCCTATTGAATTCAAGGAGGACGAGTGATATGTGTGCTATATTCGGGCTTATCGACTACCAAAACTTCTTTACCAAATACCAACGCGAGAAGGTGCTGAAAGTTCTCTCAAAGGAGTGCGAGGTTAGAGGTACAGATGCTACTGGTTTCGCTTATATCCATGACGGCAAGTTGAGCGTTTTCAAGAGACCGCTTGCCGCTCATAAGATGAGGCTCCACCTGCCATTTGAGAGCAACATCGTTATGGGACATACCCGAATGGCAACTCAGGGCAACAAGTTTGAGAACTACAATAACCATCCGTTTTCAGGAATGTGTGGCTCAATGCCGTTTGCCCTTGCGCATAATGGCGTACT
>JAZKZL010000062.1:0-8837 GCA_045612645.1 Oscillospiraceae bacterium | reverse complement strand
AGTAGCAGTGCCGTCGGATGACATTATAACGCTATCCAACAATTTGTAACAGCCGCTAAAAGCTCCATCGGCGATGGTTATGACGCCATCGGGAACAACGACGTTTTCCTCTTCACCACTATATTTTAATAATATACCATTACCTGCAATCAGCATACCATTATCGGTTTTTTCAGCGAATGGTGTGCTTTCTACTGCATTGACTCCGATATAATCCACGCTTTCGGGAATGGTGAGATCGTCAAGCTTCAGACACGCATAAAAAGCACTGGCACCAATAGATGTAACGCTGCTGGGTATAGTTACACTTGAAAGGCTTTGGCAATATGAGAAAGCGCTGTTGGCAATGGATGTGACGCTGTCGGGTATGGTGACTGTATTGATATTGTCATTATGGGAAAATGCATTGTTGCCGATTGCCGTTACAGTATCAGGTATTATAACGTTTGCATTACTGCCAAAATATGATACGAGCACACCATCAATGATATTAAAATAATCTTCTTCCTTTGTATCATAATCTTCATAGATATCATCGGATATCCATTCTTCTGAGGTCTGTAACGGTGTTTCAAAATCTTCGTCATTTCGCTCATATACACCAGCATCCATTGTTCCGAAATGACGGTCCGGTGTTTCTTCATTTTCCGTGTTTGTGCCACAACCCGAGGATGTGATTATTATCATTGACGAAGCAATCAGCAGAGCTATTTTTTTCTTCATAAATATTCCTTTCCACATTCAATTATTAATAAAACTTTCGCCAAAACTGATTATATCACATACTTCCCAAAAAGTCAACATATCGTGTGCAAATAAATCACAAACCGAAATCAATGATATGATAAACTAAATAATGGTAGGAGGAGATGAAATGGTGCAATTCGGACAACGGTTAAAGGAACTCAGACTTCAGGCAGGACTCACGCAGAAACAACTCGCAGACAGAATATGGGTGTCCAAGGCGGCAATCGGCAACTATGAGTTGTCTGACAGAAAGCCTTCGCCTGAGATAATCATTAAGCTTGCAAAAGTGTTTCATGTTTCTACGGATTATATGTTGGGTGTAGATGAAAAGGAACAGACGATTGATGTAACGGGACTGACCAGCGAGCAGATAGCGGCGGTACAGACGCTGGTAGATATGCTGAAAGAAAAATAAGGACTTTAACGGCAGTATACGTTAAAGTCCTTTTTGCTTATTATCTTATGCAAAAACCATTGACAAAACCCGAAAAGTATAATAAAATATATAATGTATTTTTATAACAAGAAAGGAAATGACAAAATGGCAAAGTTAAACGAAAACTTTTTCAACCTGAAGAAGAACTATCTGTTTATTGATATCGCAAAGAGGATAAAGGCATACACAGCCGAGCATCCCGATGCAAAGCTCATCAGAATGGGTATCGGCGATGTTACACAGCCCCTTGCTCCCGTAGTTGTTGAGGCTATGGAGAAGGCGTGCCGTGAGATGGGTGTGAAGGAGACCTTCCGCGGTTATGAGGACAGCGGCGCAGGCTACGACTTCCTGCGTGAGGCAGTTTCCAACTACTACAAGAGCTTCGGCGCAGATGTTCCCGCAGGCGAGATCCACATCTCCGACGGTGCAAAGAGCGACTGCGGCAATATCATCGACATCTTCGGCGAGGGCAATGTTGTTATGGTAACAGACCCTGCATATCCCGTATATGTTGATTCCAACGTAATGAGCGGCAACAGCGTTCTGTATGCTGATTCCAACGAGGAGAACGGCTTTGCTGCAATGCCTCCCAAGGACATCAAGGCTGATCTGATCTACCTCTGCTCTCCCAACAACCCCACAGGCTCCGTGTACACAAAGGCACAGCTGAAGGAATGGGTGGATTACGCACTCTCCAACGACGCTGTCATCATCTTTGACGCAGCTTACGAGGCGTTCATCACAGACGCAGAGCTGCCCAGAAGTATCTATCAGATCGAGGGTGCAAGAAAGTGCGCTATCGAGATCTGCTCCCTCTCCAAGACCGCAGGCTTTACAGGCACACGTTGCGGCTACACCGTTGTTCCCGAGGATATCATCCAGAAGAACAGCAAGGGCGAGGATGTGAAGATCGCTGATCTGTGGAACAGACGTCAGGGCAGTAAGTTCAACGGCGTTTCCTATCCCGTACAGCGTGGCGCGGAGGCTGTTTTCACTCCCGAGGGACAGAAGCAGACCAAGGCTACCATCGCTTACTATCAGGAGAACGCACGCATGATCGCTGCCACCTGCGATGAGCTGGGAATCAGCTACACAGGCGGAATAAACTCTCCTTACATCTGGCTGAAGTGTCCCGATGGCATGGGCAGCTGGGATTTCTTCGATTATCTGCTGAATGAGATCCAGGTAGTCGGCACACCCGGCGCAGGCTTCGGCAAGAACGGTGACGGCTGGTTCAGACTCACCGCATTCGGCACTCACGAGGCAACCGCAGAGGCTATGGAGAGACTTAAGGGTCTGCTGAAGAAGTAATATAAATAATTATGCACCGCTGTTATAAAGCGGTGCATTTTTTGTGTCAGGATGAATGTGGGCGCAGTGCCATTTTCACCAGCGGTACCCACTCATCCTCAAGCATTTTTTCGCCCGTCAGCTCAAAGCCGTGCCTTTGATAGAAAGCGATACCACGGCTGTTGTATTCGAGCGCCCACAGGTGTGTGGCATTGAATGTACCAACTGCGTATTCCAGCAGCTTTGCGCCGATGCCCTGACTCTGAAACTGCGGCTCCACATAGAGCTTTTCTATCTCGTTGCCCGATACACGGATGATGCCTCTCACAACACCGTCGTCATATACAAAAGTATTGCGCAGTGCCTGAGAGCCGTCTGCATATTCCGATGCCATGTCCACCACATTCAGTTCACCGAAATAGAAAGGATCGTTATGGAAAAACGGGTAGAAGTTCACCCGATAATTTGTGATGATGATCTCAGCAATACGGGATGCATCCGCTGCTTTTGCAGGTCTGATATGTTCCATATTTCCTCCGTTAAAATGTTATTATGCTAATTATAATCGAAATCTGAGGCGGTGTCAATCAAAAAAGTTGAAGAATTTTTGGGAAAGGTATTGACAAAATTATCATTTTACTGTATAATAACAAGCGTTATATAACAAATGTTATGAAAGAGGTGCTAAAATGCCGCCAAAGGCTCAGATAACAAGAGAAATGATAACCCTAGCGGGTCTTGAAGTGATACGAAATAGCGGTGCAGACGCTCTTAACGTCCGCAGCGTTGCGGCACAGCTTCATTGTTCAACCCAGCCGATAATGTATCAGTTTGCGTCAGTCGAGGAGCTGAAGTGCGAAATATATGCCGCCGCCGATGCTTTTCACTCGGAATATATCATGGACGTGGACTTTGAGAACGGCGATCCCATGATGGGTATCGGGCTTCGGTATATCCGTTTTGCGGCGGAGGAAAAGCACCTGTTCCGTTTCCTTTTTCAGAGCGATAAATACGCCAACAGCGGCTTTGATGAACTTATCGGCGGAGATGCTCTCGCGCCGATATTCGCAGTGCTGCAGGAGGAGGCAGAGATCACTGCAGAGCAGAGCAGGGAAGCGTTTGCGTCGCTGTTTCTGGCGGCGCACGGCATAGCGAGTCTCCTTGCGAACAATTCAATGGAGTATGATGAGAGGTATTCCGAGAGCGTCCTTACAAATGTGTTTATGGGCGTTATCGGCATGATGAAAGGCGGTAATGAATGAGAAAGTTTTATGAAAAGAGCGAGATATGGTTTGCGATGATGTGGATAATCCTCCATGTTGTTGGAGTAAGCGTGACGGACAGTATTTCGGATAGCATAGGAATGCCGTATCTTATTACGGTGTTTTATGCTGTTGCAATGCTTGTGGTGCTGGTGCTGTTTATGAAGAAAAACGGCTTCATGGAAACATATGGTCTGTGCAAATTCAGTGGCAGCTATAAGGAATTTCTGTTCTTCATTCCGCTGATAGCTATCTGCACGGTGAATTTCTGGAACGGCGTAGAGATAGACGGAACCCTCGGCGGATGTATCATCACGGCTGCTGCAAAGGGTATCGCAGGCATTGTGGAGGAGCTTATATTCAGAGGTCTGCTGTTCGTATGCATGAGTAAGACTAACGTAAAGAGCGCAATTATCGTGTCGTCGCTTACTTTTGGAGTGGGACATATCGTAAACCTGCTGAACGGCGCTCCTATATTCGATACAGTATGTCAGATAATTTATGCCTGCGCTATAGGCTTCTGCTTTACAGCGGTTTTCTATACGGGAAAGAGCATCATCCCCTGCATACTGGCGCACTTTGTGGTGAACGCATCCAGTGCATTCGGTGCGGCGCCTGCGGATATGGATATGGAGATGTTCCACATCATTGCAACTGTTTTCCTGACAGTGGTATCGGCAGGATACGGAGTGTGGCTGTTTGTGAGACACAAAAACAAGCTGAAAACTGCATAATAAAAACGGCGGAGAATCTCTCCGCCGTTTCCAGGCTGTCGATAAAGTACCATCTGCGTTGTCACTCCACTCTGTGGCAGGCACAAAGCCTAGCCGCAGAGTGAGTTCCTGGCATCTGGCACTTTCTCGTTCGCCTGAAGCTGTTCTTATGTTCTGTCGTTTACATAATAGAAATACAGCTTTCCGTTTTTCTCTATGAGGATCACTTCAACAGTCTTTCCGCCGTATCTCCAGATATAGGAGCGTTTCAGGCTGCCGATTTTGATCTCCTTTGAAGTAAATTCGTCCTGCAGGAAATCATAGTAATGGAGTCGGGCATAGTTTTCATCGAGCGGCTCCTTATATGCGGAAACGATATGCATGTTATCCGCTGTTATAAACGGCAGAACGCTCAGAACTGCTCCGAGTATCACCAGCAGTGCAATAACGCCGAAAATTACGGCTACCGACGGGTTGCCGTTCGTAAACAGCCATATGCATATTGCCAGCGGTATAGCTGCGGGGAAAAGCAGAAAAAGATTGGGGATTTTCAGCTTTTTCTGTTCATCAGATGGCATGACGCGATGATATTTTTTCAGCTGCTCCTGCATTTGTTCGTCCATGTTGAATCTCCTTTTCGTTGATATATCAACAGCCGCCCCGTAACGGAGCGGCTTTGCTGTTATTTCTGCAGGAAAACGTTGATAAGCTCGTGGCCGACGGGTCTGAATATGCCCGAAGCATCTGCGTGAGCCTCATCGAACTTCTCTACGCCCGCTACATCCTTAGTGCTGTCGTAGATGAGGTAGGGAACAGGGTTGGAGGTGTGAGTTTT
The DNA here is from genome assembly GCA_045612645.1 of Oscillospiraceae bacterium. Taxonomy (GTDB): domain Bacteria; phylum Bacillota; class Clostridia; order Oscillospirales; family Ruminococcaceae; genus CAG-115. Next base: position 3,554 of record JAZKZL010000062.1, on the reverse strand, counting down.
CAGATCGAGAGGTGTGGGGTGATCAGGGCAGATGAGGATGCGGATATCCTCGCCCTTGAATGCCTCAAGGACAGGACCAAGCACCACTTCGTCAATGATCTCGATAGCCTTTACCTTGTTCTCGACCTCTGCGCGGTGGCCGCACTCATCGGGAGCCTCCATGTGAACGTATACGAAATCCGCACCGTCCTTCAGAGCCTTGATGGCAGCCTCTGCCTTGCCCTTGAAGTTGGTGTCGATATAGCCTGTTGCGCCCTCGACCTCGATAACATCCATCTCGGCGAACTTGCCGATACCTTTCAGCAGGTCAACAGCGGAGATCATAGCGCCGCTCACACCGTACTTTGCCTTGAAAGGAGTAAGCTCTGCACGCTTGCCCTCGCCCCACAGCCAGATGCTGTTTGCAGGGCGCTTGCCGCGAGCCTCTCTAGCCTTGTTTACAGGGTGATCTTTAAGCAGATCATAGCTGCGCTTCATCATGTCCAGCAGCTTTTCAGCGTTGGGTGAAGTGCTGAGATATTCTGTGATCACACGTCCGCTGATATCGTGGGGAGGAGTCATCTCTCCCACATCCAGTGTGCCGTTGTTCCAGATCAGGCAGTGGCGGTAGCTTACGCCGCTGTAGAACTTGAATTCATCGTTGCCGAAATTCTCCTGAACGTACTTGATAAGCTCAGCTGCCTCTGCGGTGGAGATATCATCTGAGCAGTAGTCCACCATGGTCTTTTTGGTGTAGTCATCCTCATCGGAGAGGGTAACGAGATTGCAGCGGAAGGATACATCGGTGGACTTCATGTCGATGCCGATGGAGCCTGCCTCCAGAGGAGAACGTCCTGTATAGTAGATGGACGGATCATAGCCGAGAACGGAGAGGTTAGCCACGTCGCTGCCGGGTTTCAGACCCTCGCCAACTGTCTTTACCATGCCCACTTCGGAAACCTTTGCGATGCGGTCCATGTTGGGCTTGTGAGCCTTGCCCATGGGGGTAGTACCGCCGAGATCCTCGCGGGGAGTATCAGCCATGCCGTCGCAGAGAAGAACTGCGTATTTCATAAATGTTGCCTCCTGATTATGTATTTATGTCGTTAATATTCTAACATAATTTGTGCCGGAATGCAATATGCTTATGAAAATTTTTCTGTACTTATATCAGAATCTGAAAAGCTCCTTTTCGTAGCGCTCCAGAGCATACTCGAATGCGTCAAGGCTGTCGATGTTGGTGGTGCCGTTGTCAAGACGGGTGTCGTGGTGGATATCCCGCTCGTCCCACACGGCGCTGCGGAATGCCTCAATGAGGTGCGGACACTCATCCGAGATGTGCAGCCTGCCTGAAGTTATCAGCCTGTTCGTCATGTTGATCCGAGTATTGATGGGACGTTTCAGAGCGTTGCGTACGTCTATCCTCACCGCACTGCGGAAGCTTTTCACCAGCAGCTGCTCAGCGCTGTCGCAGAAAGCTGCGGAGAGCATGGGGCGCTGCTCCTTTTCGCGGGAGATATATTCCCCGAAAGCCGATATGAGATTTTCCGCAGAGCGGTTACGGCTATCGTAGTATTCCGAAAGAACATACACGTTCTTGAATCCCACGTCATATCCCACATGGCAGAACACGCTTGCACTGCCGTTGCCTCCGTAATCCACGCCGACAACGGATGTCATCAGCCTGTTTTCGCTTAGCTTTTCCGCAAGTTTTTCCGAAGATATTATGCAGCTGTCTGAAAAGGTGTCGTAGACTCTGCCCTCTGCGGCTACCCACATTCCGAGGATAAAGCGGTCATAAAATACGCCCGAAAACTCTGTTTTGAGCGCCCGCACATAATCCACGGGAAGATACGGATTATCGTCCAGTGTGAACTTCAGCGATAACAGGTCGGGCATATCCTTGTCGAGATAATCCCGTTTCAGCCAGTGGGAGGGATTATCAGGGTTCGTTGTGGCGAACAGCTTTGCGCCCTCCTCGGAAAGACGGGAGAGCAGCATTGTGAAGAAATCCTCGCCAAACAGCGAAAGCTCATCGCAGTATGCGCCGCGCAAGGTCATGCCACGAATCTTGCCCTCTGCGCCTGCGTTTGCTGCGCCCTCTAAATAGATGCGCCTGCCGAAAAGCCGAGCCTCCTTTTTGGTGATGCTGTAGCCGAAACTGCCGCCAAATATCTCGGACATCGGCTCCAGCACATTTCTTTTGAGGGTAGTTAGTGTTTTTCCCGCCATGAGATAGCTTTGCTCTTTAGGCGAACCTGCTACCCACAGTCCCCACATTATCATGCTTATGTAGGTCTTTCCGCTGCGGACGCTGCCCTCGAATATGTTCAGGCGTTTCAGTCCGCCGTTTTTCAGCAGAGCCAGCGCCCTTTTCTGCTTTTCGGAGAAATCACACATCCGCATCGACCTCCGAGTACGCCTGAATGAGCTTTGCGAGCTTTTCGGAGTCCTCTGCGGAGGAGTTCTCCTCCACCATCTCAAAGACCAGCCTGAACACCTTTGCCAGCTTTTCCAGATCCTTTTCTGCAAGGGCGGTGATAAGCTCCTCATCGGTGATCTTTTTGGCGAACATCTCGCCGAATTTGATGAATGAGCGGTTGTGCTTCGTGAAGAACTCAGCCGCCGAAATTTTCTTTGCCATACTTACCTCCTGATATGTTTTCTGTGGTTATATCCACAGGGTAAGCATAGCAGGGTAGCGGGTGCAAATTACTGCAAAGCTACACCATCTTCTCCCTCATTGCAGCGAGTATCTTTCTTTCTCTCCGTGACACCTGCACCTGAGTCATCCCGAGGACGGCGGCTGTCTGACACTGGGTAAGATCTCTTTCGTATCTCAGCAGTATCAGCTTTCTGTCATCGTCGGCAAGCTCGGAAAGGCATTGCCGCAGCGCAAGGCGGTCTATCAGCTTTTCCGTGCCTGAGGGAGTGGGTATATCGGTGGCATTTTCGTCATCGTCTGATGGTGAGAGCGACAGCGGCGGTATGCCTGCTGCTATCGCTTCGGCGGCAGCTTCGTGTGATATGCCCAAGCTTTCAGCAATATCCGAGATGTGAGGCTCTTTTCCCTCTGCAAGCAGCTTGTCACGAATTTTTGCAGCCTTTAGCGAAAGCTCCTTCAGGCTCCTGCTGACCTTGACCGTGCCGCCATCGCGGAACAGCCGCTTTATCTCGCCGAGTATCACAGGAACGGCGTAGGTGGAAAAGCACAGACCACGCTCGTGATCGAAGTTATCGAACGCCTTCACGAGACCCATGCTGCCCGCAGCGAAAAGCTCCTCGTATTCGATGCCCCTGCCTCTGAAACGGTTTGCGAGAGAATGCACAAGCGGCAGATTGCTCTCTATAAATTCGTCACGCTCCACGTTATTTCACCCGTCTGCTGAGCTTCTTTTCCATCACCACAGTGGTGCCCTTGCCTGCGGAGCTTTTTACTCGCAGCTTGTCCGTAAAGCTCTCCATTACGGAAAAACCCAACCCTGAGCGCTCCTCCTCGGCAGCGGTAGTGAACAGCGGCGTCATAGCCTGCTCTATGTTTTCAATGCCCTTGCCAAGTCGGATCGTAGCCATGT
>JAZKZL010000061.1:0-5896 GCA_045612645.1 Oscillospiraceae bacterium | reverse complement strand
CCTTGTGATCTCAATATAATCTATGCTGACGGAAGGCTCAAAAAGCTGAACATAAACATCGGTTTCGTTTGAAATATTGTTGAAATCGCTGCTTTCAAAAGTGTACATTGCATCCAGCTGATCCTCTGAAAGTCCGTTTTGTCTGAATTCTTCGGGATCGATATCTGATATGATGTATTTCAGCAGCCCCGTTGCGGCTGATATGGTTTCGGTGTTTACGATGGAAGAAACGACCAGCCTTGTCAGCGCGTGAACCGGATACAATGCGATGAGTATTACGGTAAAGGAGATGAGTATCTGCTTTATTACTACTCTTCGCATGGACAGTAGTCCGCGTATTATCATGATGATGACAAAAACTAGCGCAAATGCAACAAGTGCTGATACTGTGCCATACATTATGTATTGGGACACAGGTGTTCTGGGTGCCCTGAAGCCATATGAAGTGCTGCTCCACATATCTCTTCCAAGTATATAATGCGAGCCGTTGTCTGCATCATGCAGACCGACAATAACGGGAGCATCGCTGAAATTCGCACAGGGACGGATATTGTACATTTCCGAAAATGTGACGCTTTCGGAAAACATCTTGTCGGATGGCATAACAGTAAGAACCGAGGAGAAATCGTTCGAGTCGCCGTATAGCAGCTTATAGGCTTCGTCGAGTGTGTATATGCCCATATCGGGATACAGGACACCATCCATAATCAAGTATTCCTTAAGTGATATATCATACAGATCTACCGCATAAACGGATTGCGGCATCAGTAAAATATCATAAATGGATTCATTGCTTGTAGGCTCAAAAAAGACTGTTTTTGTGCCATCGGTTATGCACAGGTCATTCTTCCTGGTTTTATAGACCATTATGTTGTAATATTTATTTGCCCAGGTAGCATCATTGGTATCAGGAAGCTCGAATACCGAATGCTCAGGCTTGTGTATGCCTGTGCCTGCGATGGTATGTGTGCTCACTGTCGAATGATCATAAATGACATTGACCTCCAGCATATCGGTTTCTGTCATAAGACTTTCGTCATAATTTATGTATACGTACATGGAGGGCTGATTGTGGGCAACGCTCTCATATTCCACATTAAGCAGCTCTGTTTTGCTGCCGAGATCGGGTTTGTATCTTATTACGAAATATTCGCTGTTGGTAGTGCCGATGACATAAATCTCATTTTCGTATATTGCAAGATCAATATACGACGCAGTATTTCCGTGGTAGTTCGTGGGCAGGCGCACGGTATCAACGACTGTGCCGTCCGTTCTTGAGCTTTTCAGGAACGTTCCGTAGTTGTAACGCAATATGGAATAGGCAGTATTCCTGTCGTACAGATCCACTGCTTCGATAGTTTCTATGGGGGAACAAGCGGCGTATATGCCGATCAATATCCCGACCAGCACACCTAAAATTGCAGACCACAACAGTATTTTTTTCATGTGAGAGATCCTTTCAAAGTGTGAATGGTTCATACGATGACAGAGGCGATAACAGCTTCTGCTTTCGTTTTAAGATCGTCCTTCTGTGAGGAGGAAACATTTTCGGTCAATTTGCTTTCAGCGCCGCCCGAAAACGGAATAGAAGTCATTTTTGAAAGCGGGTATTCATCGATCGTTACCGAAACGGTTGCCTTCACAGGGCGACCGTCGGGCAGAAACATGGTGTAGTTTTCATGCATCGATACCATAACTCCGCGGAATATAAAACTTCCCCAGTGGAATTCGATTATAGGAGGTGTACCCTTTTCATCGGTAAGCTCAATAAGCTGTCGCAGCTTATCCACCTGGGCACTTACATCGTCGGCAGATGCCGAAAAAAGACCCGCAAGCTGAGTTGTCATAAGCATATTGGTGACAGCACCCGAAGCACCATTCTGATTGGTGTTTATGGTGTCGAAATACAGCTCCATATTAAGCTCACGGACTCCTACTTTGGAGAACTGCAGGATATCCTTGCGTATTTCAAGACCGCCTGCAGCGGTATAGGACGCTCTGGAGTCGATAGTATATGATGCGGGATTGAACATTACGTTCATAAAAAGCTCCGCATTGCCGTTGTCGAGCTTATAGAAAGACGCTTTTTCCATAGTTTCATCCTGCCTTATCTGCCGTTAAGTCTGCTTTCGGTTTTCAGCCTGTGTTCCAGCTCTATTATAACCTTATCACAAATCATTTCTATGCTGCTGTTGTTGAAGATAGTGGTGTTGTGGGCTGTGTTCTTTTCTTCGCTGAAATAGCTTTCCAGCTCATTTTTTATATAATTTTTCAGTGTTTGCTCATTGTTGATGAGGTTTTGTTCCTCGGTAACAATGACATTATCTGTCCTGTGCTCTGAAACCGTTTCTGTGAGTTCCTTTTGAATGGAGTCAGTGGGGGCGTTTGTGAATGCGGCGCTTCTGGAGTATGTCAAGCCGTCGCTTTCATAGGTGATTGCCGTTCCGTTCAGATATATCATAGAGCTGTTATCGGTATTAAGAACCGTATTGCGGTCTGCTTGCTGCGATATGATATCTGTATAACCGTTGGTGAGAGCAGTATAGTTGGTGGCATATGCAGCTCTGACGGTATTCGGGAAGCTCCTGTGAATAATGCTTGATACCTGTAGCTCGGAAATCGAGCGGAAGATATTAAGCTCGTTGTTATTGGATAAGTGGGTGGTATCTGTATGCATATCCGATGTGATGGTGTTATCAGAAGTTGAATTGAGGATATGCTGCATTATTGACGGGATACTTTGTGTCAGAGTGTATATCGATGCTTTTCTGACGGTATCGGTGCTGTTGCTGTTAATCTCTTTGTGGCTGAAGATGCGATCGGTAAAACTGTATAAACGTTCTTCCGATGTATTGTGATGCAGTTCTTTTTCGTTGTCATGGCGGTATATCATGTCATGTAACTCGGAAAAAGAGCGTGCGGATATGCTGTACTTTTCCGCGAAGCGCTCTTTCATCTGCTTTTCAGCGGATCTTTCAGAGGTGTGCTGCGAGAAGAACAGCTCCGAAACGTTGATTTCCTTTTTAAGTATCAGCGAGGCACTTTCCTTCAGCTGTTTCAAAAAGGTCTTGTTATCGTTGAAAGAGGTGCTTTCTGAGTTACGTTCAAGTGATTGCAACAGAAGCTTTTCCGTTTCTGAAGCACTTTGTATCAGCTTTTCTTTCAAGAGAGAATAGGCTTCAGTGATAAGTTCAGTATTGTACGAGCGGGTGGTATGGCTGATGTTACTGGTATTAAAGGTGGTGCGAAGAGTCGTCTTTGAAGTGCGAAACTCGTTTTGCTCTGTATTATCAGTATTTGTCAGCATAAACGTGAAGGTGTTGGCAGAAAACTGTACATTTTCTGCCTTTCTTCTTCTTCTTCTGCGTCGGTTTTTGTTGTTGATGATATTTACTGATGAGAACAGCTGCTGCTTGATATCCGTTTGTTGCTGCATGAAAGTGCTGTATGCATTGCGTTGAATATCATAGGCAGCAGTCGGAACAGCCTTTCTGATCTCGTTGTATGTGCTTTGTGTTATATGTGTCAGAAGCTTTGTTATATCCGCTGCGCCTGTAAAGCCGTGGATATCGGTGCGCAAGTCGCTGCTGAAGCTCGCTGAAGATGTTGAGTAAGTTTGCCGGTCGATATCCTGTGTGATGTGCGTGAGTTCTGTATTGGCAGTATAGGCAGTTGAATTGTATGCTGTATCTGCGCGGGAGATCCTGTTGTGGATCACACTGCTGATATCGGAGAAGTGGTTTGAAATATTGGCGCCTGCCGATCCTGTTGTGTTTTCGTTGTAAACGCTGTTGGAATAGCTGATATTTCTGAAGCTGCGCATATCGGCAGCGGAAATATCCGTGGAAACGAAGCCGCCTTTGTTGTGCGAGATATTGAGATCGCGCAGTATATTGCTTATGGAAAAAGCGGTATTCGCGTTTTCGCTGATATGGATAAGATTATCTGAAACCGAAGATTTGTGTACATGGCTTATATTTGTATCGTGTGTTTTGCTGTCGTATACAGTACTTTCGGTGTAGTTGTCAGTGTAAATGAGTTGTGTGGCAGAGGTGTGGATATCGGTGTCATAGCGTTCCTGTGTACGGGTAGGCAGCGTTATATCCCTGCCGTAGTGTTGTGGTATCTCGGTATTTCTTTGTATGATCTCTGAAATCGTCTTTGCAAGGGTGAGATACCTGTCTGTATGAAAATCGGTATAGTCGGAAAGAGAAGCGTGAACATTGCTGTTCTCTACATAGGTTTCGGAGCTTTTTCCGATCTCGGCTGAAGCTTGTTTTTCGATCGTACGATATATCTCAGCGAGAGATACATTGCCGTAGCTTTCTGTGTTAAGAAAGCTGAATTCGCTTATTTCAGCGTTTTTTTTTATTGCGTCAATCAGGACGCGAGTGTTGTGAATATTGTCGGAATAGCGTACGATATCGCCTGTTGAAGGTGCGGTGCGCCTGTCCGAGTGGCTGAAACTATTAGAGTGCTGCAGCAATTCTGTGATCATTCTTTCGGTGCTTTCCGCGGCAGGAAGCTCATTCGCGGAAAAGGCGGAGCTGATCCTGTTAAGCAGAACATTAAGCTGCTGTGAACCGCCTGTCGTGATCGTGTTTTTATAGTTGTTGATTATGTTGCGGATATTGTTGCTTATAACCGAAGTGTTATTTGTTACAGAGATCTCATTGCTGCTCTGCGCGCGGAACTGCCGTAGCGCATCAATAAGCATCAGCAGGAAATCCCCTGTCATTGCGGAATTGTCATTTTTAAATGTCAGCTCATCATCACGGAAAGGGAGAACAGAGTCGGTAGGACGGTCGTCAAGCGTAGCAATGCTGCGGATAACGGGTTTCAGACCCTTATGGGGCTGAAATGGCTTAAAGCTTGTCATGCGACTCGTCTCCTTTCGTAATGATGTTCTTTAACGCCAACACTGCATTACCCGAGAACAGGTAATGCAGTGCCTAAATGTTCAATTATACTGCAAGTCTGCTCAGACCTTCGTGAGCGAATTCGATGGATTCGATAGCAACTTCTGCGCCAAGACCGTTGAGGTCGGGACCTGTATACTTTGTGGGCCAAGCGTTGATAAGCTGCCAGGATGCAACGATAGCATCGGAGTCATCATAAAGATTGATTACGATAGTCTTTCTGGTGAGGTTTCCTGTAAAGGTCTCCTCAACCCAGGGATAGAACTCGTTCTCATCGATAACACCACGCTTGAATGTGATGTTGCTGTACTTAACCAGACCGGGCTGCTTGCGGGGTGTGTTTACCGCTGCGTCACCTTCTCTGTATTCGATAACATCAATTGTTGCATCAAAACCGGTTACTTCGTTAAATCCGGCTACCATTACGCCGTCGATCTCTACCTTAAACCGGTAATTTTTATATGGGTACTGCTCAAGTGCCATTTATGATCATCCTTTCGTTAGTAAGAGTGTATGTTTTTATTACTGGTCAGCAGTTTTCTGTGTCAGTCTGAAGATAACGAATTCAGCGGGCTTAACGGGAGCAATACCGATCACGCATACAAGTCTGCCGTTGTCGATGTCGTCCTTGGACATTGTATTCTCGCCGATGTCAACAAAGAATGCCTCGCCCTCGGAGCCGCCTGCGAATGCGCCGCTCTTCCACATGTTGGAGAGGAATACCTCGATAGTTCTTCTTACTCTCAGCCACAGAACGTTGTCGTTAGGCTCGAATACTACCCAGTTGGTGTTAGCCTTGATAGACTCTTCGAGGAAGATAAACAGACGCTTAACGTTGATGTACTTCCACTGAGCGTTGGAGCTGAGTGTTCTTGCGCCCCATACTCTGATACCCTGACCGGGGAAGCTTCTGATGAGGTTTACGCCCTTGGGGTTCAGGATGTCCTGTTCGCGTGTGTTGTAGCTTACGTCAAGAC
>JAZKZL010000060.1:0-11323 GCA_045612645.1 Oscillospiraceae bacterium | reverse complement strand
GGTTTTGTGCAATTTTTTCAAAAATATTTGTATTTTTTTATGCGACAGCAGTCTTTAAAGTCTGCAATACCGCATAACAATGCGGATCGCAGCATTGTACAAGAGATGAGATTTTATATCAATGCTGACATTCAATGCGATCCACGGGTGTATATACAGGTGTTTATATGGTGTATATAAAAAGGACAGCCGCAGCGGGCTGTCCTTGAAATATATTCACACCTTTGCAGGCATTGCGTGTGCGTGGGTATCTTCCGTTTCGGTAACCACCACGGTATCTCCCACGAGTATTTCGGTAGCGCCCGAGGGGATAACGCTTTCATCGCCGCGTTTGATCATCACTACCAGCAGGCGCTCGGGAAGTTTCAGCTCCCGAATCGTCATACCTGCCCAGTGATGCTTTTTAGAGATGTGTATTTCTCTCAGCTTGAAGGATTGATCGGATTCGTAGGGAGGTACGGAAAGCACCACGCTGTCCTCGGCGTGAATTATCGTGCTGCCTTTAGGGATGATGTTCTCATCGCCGCGTTTTATCATTACGGCAAGGGAGCCTGTCGGCAAAGTTACCTCGGAAAGCTGCATATTCTCCCAAGGGTGTCCTGCAGGCACGAACATACGCATCATCGTTATGGAGGATTCCTCCTTATAGTCGTTGAATGTCTTGAGGACATCGGCATTGTTGTCGATAAGATCCAGCTTTTTTGCTGCAAACGGCAGCAGGCTGCCCTGCACTACCATGGACATCAGGCACACGCAGAATACTATATTGAACACGTTGCTGTCGGTGTGAGCCTTATCCACGGTTGCCATTATCGCAAATACGATGGAGGAGGCTCCGCGCAGACCAGCGACTGAGATGAATATCCTGTCCTTTATAGGAGACTTTCCGCCGAGGATCGCCACGGCAACAGGACGGGACACCAGTGTAAGGCAGAGATATATCAGCAGGGCAGGGAGGATGCTTTCGTGGAAAGTTGAAGGAGTGCAAAGCAGACCTAGCAGGAAGAATACCGCTATCTGGCAAAGTCCTGTTACACCGTTGAGAAAGGTGACAGCCTCTCGCTTTTTGGGGATATCCGCATTGCCCATGATAACTCCTGCAATATATACGGATAGATAACCGTTTCCGCTGATGAGTGTGGGAACACCGTAGGCAAGTAAAGCAGCAGCAAGGAACAGTATCACCTCAAAGCCGTCAGAGGAGGTCTTGACTCTTTTCGCCGTGTACACTGCGAGAATACCGATAAAAACACCGCTCAGCACGCCGAAAACAAGCTGTGCAAATATGAGATACCATACAAAGCCTGCGTCCTGTCCGTTGAGAAAGGCGAGAGCTATCGCAGTGAGCATATAGGAGAACGGGTCGTTCGAGCCGCTCTCCACCTCCAGCAGTGGCGCAAGTCCGTTTTTGAGGTTCAGTCGTCTGGAACGCAGCACCGAGAATACCGAAGCGGCGTCGGTGGAGCTTATCACAGCACCCAGCAGGAAGCTTTCCGTCCATGCAATGTTAAGCACGAAGTGGCAGAAAAGCATCGTAATTGCTGCGGTCAGCACAACGCCGAGGGTGGAGAGCAGGCAGCTCTTCACGATAACAGGCTTTGCGGAATCCCATCTTACAGCAAAGCCACCCGTGAACATTATTACGATCAGTGCTATTTCGCAGACTTCAGATGCAAAGCTGTAGTCTTCAAAGGGTATCTTGATTATTCCGTCTGTACCGAACAGTATGCCTATTCCGATGAAGATCAGCAAGGCGGGGACGCCTATCTTGCCCGAAAGACGATCGGAGAATACGCATATTATCAGTACTACGGCCATCAGAACTATCATTGTTGCCATTCAGATCAGCCCTTTCCGTGGGATATTTATATATGTAGTATAATAAAATTATAACACTTTAGTGGAGAAAAGTCAACGAGGAAATCGCTCATCTGAGCAAATTCGGCTATTAGCTGAAAAAACTTTTTGTAAAAAGTAAAAATGTAGTCATTTTGTTCATTTTGCCGAGAAATCTTATGCAAAACTGACAAAGAAACGGTAAAGACGGTTTGCAATATCTGCTATTTGTTGACAGCGTGTGCCGTTTTGTGATATAATTAATTATGTATAAATAGGCTTATGATTATTTCGTTGTAACAGAGTAAATGCGTGAATTTCCAATGCTTGGGAGGGGATCAGGATGCTTTTCAGTCTTGTTATTCTGAATTATGTTGCTCTTATCCTGCTTGTGGTACTGTTATCTTCTACTATTTTCCGCGGAATGACAAAGGGCATCACGAACTACGCATTCATGTTCATTCTTTTTACGGTGCTGGCTGCAGTGGTGTTCGATATATGGGCTATCCATCTCGACAATCTTCCCGGAGCGCCCGATCTTCCGCAGTATCTTATGCACATGGGATATCTGTTGTCCCACAATCTGACAACTCCCGCTTATGTGGTTTATATCATCAGCCTTGCGGATATATGGCACAAGGTAAGGGGAAGCAAGCTGCAGTCGCTGCTGCTTACTGTTCCTTATGTGTTGCTGGTTCTTGGCATGATAGTAAACAGTTTTAGGAATATAATTTTTTCCGTTGACGGCGGTGTTTACAGGCGTGAGGCATTGTTCCCGCTGCTGTATGCGATCGCGGTATATTACATGGTACTCGGTCTGTATTATCTCTATAAGAACAGAAAGTTGTTTTCTGCGGGCAAGATCGCAGCGATAACTTCTGTTGTTCCGCTTACGATTATCGCCGTGGTGATACAATATATCTTCCCCGATGCATCGGTGGAGATGTTCGTGAACTCACTCAGCCTGCTGTTCATCAGCATGACCACTCAGCGCCCCGAGGAGCTTATCGAGCCGTTTACGGGTCTCAGGAACTACAACACCTATGCCGATGATACAAAGCGTGCCTTTGCCAACAACAAGAAGATACGCATCATCATGCTGAATATAAGCAATTTTGCATCTCTGCAGGCTATGACGGGATATGACTCTATGAAGGATATCCTGCGCGCCATTGCGAATGAGATGATAAGGGCGGATAAGGCAAACAAATGCCGCGCCGAATTATATCATATCGACGGCGGTCGTTATCGCATGATAATCAACTATCGCCGTCGCTATCGTGCCATCACCTGCGCTGAGGAGCTTAACCGCGCACTGGATGATAACATGGTGTTCAATGAGCTTTCGCTGATGCTCTCCACGCATATATGCGTGGTGGATTGCCCTGAGGATATTCAGGATTTCAAATCGCTCACCAGCTTTGGTTCGATCTTCCATGAAAAGGTGGAGGAAACAGGTGCGGTGCTTTATGCATCGGAGCTGTTCAGAAACAAGCAGTTCGATATGGTGAGCAACATAGACCGCATTATAGATAACGCACTCAAAAAGCGCAATTTCAAGGTGTTTTATCAGCCGATATATTCGGTGGAGCAGGGTAGGTTTACTTCTGCTGAGGCACTGCTGAGACTAATTGATGAGGATTTCGGCTTTGTACCGCCTGACCTGTTCATTCCTGCTGCAGAAAAGAGTGGCGCTATTCACAAGATAGGCGATTTCGTTCTTGACGAGGTGTGCCGTTTTATTGCAAGCGACAGTTTCAAGGAGCTGGGGCTGGAGTATATCGAGATAAACCTTTCCGTTGCCCAGTGCATGCACGGCGATCTTGCGGATAAGGTGCTGAACATGCTGAAAAAGTACGATATAACTTCGGATAAGATAAATCTGGAGATCACCGAGACCGCTGTAAGCTATGGTCAGAGTATTATGAAGAACAATCTGGATAAGCTCAGCATGGCAGGCGTGAGCTTCTCGCTGGATGATTACGGCACGGGATATTCCAATATGCGCCGCGTGGTGCAGCTGCCGCTGAAGATCGTAAAGCTTGATAAATCCTTTGTTGACGAGCAGAACAATCCGAAGATGTGGATCATGATACAGAACACCGTCAGGATGCTGAAGGATATGAACATGGAGATAGTTGTTGAGGGAATCGAGGACGGCGAGACCGCAGATCAGTTTGCCTCCCTTGACTGCGATTTCATACAGGGCTATTATTACTCAAGACCTATACCCGAGGATGAGTTCGTTGATTTCATCCGAAAGGCAAAAGCATAAATCAAACAAATGAAAGGATAATCACACAAATGGCAAAAGGACGCTATGGCGAGTTTGGCGGACAGTATGTTCCCGAAACGCTGATGACCGAGATCCATAACCTTGAAAAGGCTTATGAGTTCTACAAGAATGACAAGCAGTTCAACGAGGAGCTTTCCGCGCTCTCCCGTGAGTATGCTAACAGACCCTCCCTGCTTTACTATGCAGAGAAGATGACAAAGGATCTGGGTGGTGCTAAGATCTATCTCAAGAGAGAGGATCTCAACCACACAGGCTCCCACAAGATCAACAACGTGCTGGGTCAGGCACTTCTTGCAAAGAAGATGGGAAAGACCCGTATCATTGCTGAAACGGGCGCAGGACAGCATGGTGTTGCTGCGGCTACCGCTGCGGCTCTGCTGGGCCTTGAGTGCGAGGTGTTCATGGGCGAGGAGGATACTATCCGTCAGGCTCTGAACGTGTACAGAATGGAGCTTCTCGGCGCAAAGGTGAATGCCGTTAAATCAGGCACCAAGACTTTAAAGGACGCCGTAAACGAGGCTATGACTGACTGGTGCAAGCGCACACATGACACGCTGTATGTTCTCGGTTCTGCTGTTGGACCTCATCCGTTCCCCATGATCGTGCGTGATTTCCAGAGCGTTATCAGTGCCGAGGCAAGAGAGCAGATCCTTGCAAAGGAGGGTAAGCTCCCCACCGCAGTGCTTGCTTGCGTGGGCGGCGGCTCCAACTGCATCGGTATGTTCTATAACTTTATCAATGATGAGGGCGTACGCCTTATCGGCTGCGAGGCTGCGGGCAGAGGTGTGGATACATACGAAACTGCTGCGACCTTTGCGACAGGCTCAACAGGCGTGTTCCACGGCATGAAGTCCCTGTTCTGTCAGAACGATCAGGGTCAGATCGCTCCCGTATATTCCATCTCCGCAGGACTTGATTATCCCGGCGTAGGCCCCGAGCACGCATTTCTCGGCAAGTCGGGCAGAGCGGAGTATGTACCCGTTACTGACGACGAGGCAGTAGACGCATTCGAGTATATCGCACGCACAGAGGGCATCATCTGCGCTATCGAGAGTGCCCATGCGGTTGCACACCTTATCAAGCTCGCTCCCACACTCAGCAAGGATGATATCATTATATGCTGTCTGTCGGGCAGAGGTGACAAGGACGTAGCGGCAATAGCAAGATACAGAGGAGTGAACCTGCATGAATAAGTTAACACAAGCATTTGAGAATAAAAAGGCGGTCATCGGTTTCATGACCGCAGGCGACCCCACCTTTGAGCAGAGCATCAAGAATATCCTTGCTATCGCTGAGGGTGGTGCAGATATCATCGAGATCGGCATTCCGTTCTCTGATCCCATCGCAGAGGGTCCCATCATCCAGACAGCGAACGTGCGTTCTCTCGCAAACGGCATGAGAACAGATCGCATCTTCGAGCTGGTTGAAAGAGTTCGAGAGAAGATCGATACCCCCATCCTTATCATCACATATCTGAATCCTGTATTCAAGTATGGCTATGACAAGTTCTTTGCGGAGTGCAAGAGAGTCGGCATTGACGGCATCTTCATTCCCGATATGCCGTTCGATGAGCGTCCCGAGGCGGCTGAGTTCGCAAAGAAGTATGACATCACCATCATCCCGCTCATCGCTCCCGCAGAGGAGGAGCGCATCAAGGCTATCGCAGAGAGCGCAGAGGGTTATGTGTACGTTGCATCTGCTATCAGCGACGAGGGTCTGACCGATGAGAGCAAGGCTGAGCTGAAGTCGACCATCGACACCGCAAGAAAGTACACCAATCTGCCCATGGCGGTGTGGTTCGGTATTCATACTCCCAAGGAGGCGAAGCGTGTTGCGGAGATCGCAGACGGCGTTATCGTTGAGAGTGCGGCGGTCGAGCTTGTAACAAAGCACGGCGAGAAGGCAGCACCCTACATCGCAGAGTTCATCGAGCAGATGAAGGTGGCTTTACAGTAAGCATAAAAATGCACCGACAGGGAAATTCCTTGTCGGTGCTTTTGTTATCTGCATTCCACAACGTTATAGCGGTAGAATTTTTCTGTCATTCCATAGGCGTATTTCAGCGTGATATCCTTGCCGTCGTACAGAATATCGTACCATGACGGGTCGATGTCACGGGTGGAGATATTGAATCCGCTTGTATATCTGTAGTCGATGTCGCGCGGACGTTCTTTCATGAAGCCGATGCAGGGGCAGCTTACTCCTGCTGCATCAAGACAATAGATGCAGGAATAACCCTGCTCGGCGGCATCTATCTCTGCGACCACAGTACCGCTGAGATCAAATATCATCAGCATGTCAGCGTAGCCTGAGCTTTCGGTGTCGCACAGGGCAGCGATAAGGTTATATTGCTCCAGCATCCTGATCGCAGCGACTTTATGTGAAGTGACGGTTTTTGAGCAGATGCTGAGCGTGTTATCTTTCCATTGTGCCATCACGCTTCCATTTGGACGACAAATTATGATTTCTTCCTCAATTGCATCAACTGAATCACGAAGGAATATCATCATATATGATCCGTCCCTCGCAACTCTTACCGACCACGGGCTAAACGGAGCGGAATAGAGCTTTCCTCCGCTGAACCAATGCAGCTTATCGTTCATACTGAATACAAAACTTATCCTGTCATCGAATGCCTGCTTGTGATAAATTCCATGCATTGTGTGCTGCTGAAAGTCGTAATGCATGAGCAGGCATCCGTCGGGCGCGTAGAATTCAATGCTTTTATCTGCATTGAGTATGTATATATGTTTCATTGAGTTTATGCGGAAATCAGTATAATCGGCATCGATGCTGTAATGTTTTCCGCGATACCACCATTTTGCAACAGGAGATTCACAGGCGCATTTTGCTATATCGCTGCGTATGTCAAGGATATCGCTCATATCATCACCTCAAATCGGTATTTCTATCGTTACGTTCTGCAGTTTTTCGATATTATCAAGGATTGCCTGAATTTGTGTGTTATCAATACTTGTTTTCTGCGGGTCGTCCAGTGTATGCCACAGGGGAGCGAGACAGCGGTACAGCGGCGTTGTGGCGGCTCTTTCGATCGCGGAAAAGCGATAATATGGGCGGCAGATTTCCAGTGCGTGATGTGTTTTCGGTATGTCGCAGTCCAGTTCACGGAATAAATAGTTAAGAAACACATCCCGTCCACAGATATTAAAATCGAACATACCCTTGAAATTGCCGTTTTCATCTGCAAGAAGATTTGTAGCATTGAGATCAGCCTGAAAAACAGAAGTAGGTAGCTGCGGATATATTTTTTCAAGCTCGCTGCGGTTTTCCTGCCATCTGTTCCAGATGCGCTGCACCTGTTCGCTGAACTGTGCGGGGAGCATATCGGCGTATTCTTTCCATTTCAGGGCAACCTCAAGCACCTCATCGGTCTTGTCGGAGGGGCAAAAACGCTCAAACAAGCAGTAGCCTGAGGGGTATTCACAGAAATCATACTGTGCGGCGGCTATTTTGGCGGTCATTATCACGGCGTCGTCCATATATCTGCTCGCACTTAGCATGCAGTTTTCTTCGGATTCGCGTGCTAATACGGGCTTATAGAGCGAGTGTTCCTCGGCGTAAGCAATGCAGTCGTGTTCCTTGTAACGAACAGTGGGAAAGTCACCGTTGAGGGATGGGAGAATAGCAGGGCAATAGTATCCGAGTCTGCGGTATTCCTCAGCGCATCTCTGCCATGTTTTTATCTTTTCAGGATATGTGAAGTCGTTATCCGATAGCTTTATAACCAGCTTGCTGTCATCTGCAAGACGGGCGATGATAACTTCTCTGAAATCACTTTCGCCATGGCTTGTGTTGATTGTCTCCCAGTCGATGAGGGGATTGTCTGTAAAGAGCTTTAAAATGTTATGTGGCATGGTGATCACCTCGTGGATAAATTATAACATAGTGCAGGATCAATGTCAATCCGACATCATGCGACAGTTCCCCCTCTTGACAAGAGGTGAAAAGCGTGGTAAAATATAAATGTGCAAAAGCACTCGACATGGGGCCGTAAAGGCTTCGACGGGGATCTTGATGCACGATAAGCGAGTAGTGAGGGCGAAATCACTTTAATCGTCGCAACCTAAATTTAAACGCAGACAATCGTCCCGTTTTAGCAGCTGCCTAAGCGCGCTGCCGTCGTTTCTTGAAGGACCACGAGCTTGAAACGGCGTCGACTAGTGGTGAACGCTTCCTGTAAGTAGCCTTGTAGCTTGAAGTGTATTTAAGGATACCAATCAGCGCAGCCTGTTTGTCGGCGTCGCTGTGCGGGAATTTTAAAAGATAAACTGCACTCGGAGAAAGTCGTGAGGACGGGTTTTCGGACAGGGGTTCGATTCCCCTCGGCTCCACCACATTAAACGAGGTCGAACACCTCGTAGATCGGCATATAGCCGTATTTGACAAGGTGTTCGTGCTTCAAATTTTCATTGAAAAATAGCGATAGGCTCCCCTACGGTCGGTAGGGGAGTTTTCGGTATATTGTGTATAATATTATGGAGGGATTATGAAAGTAATAGTTTTTGACATAGGCGGAACGCTTATGGAATACAAGAATATGCCGCTTTCGTGGTTGGATTTCTACAAGGACGGTTTCCGTTATGTCCACAGCGAGCTTTCGCTCAACATAACTGAAAACGATATAGACAAATCCTTTGAGGTGCTGAAAAGCTATAATCCCCGTATCAATCCTCGTGAGGTTGATGTTACTCCAGAAGTAATTTTCAGCGAGGCTACGGCTCATTGGCAAGGAAAATTTGAACTTTCCGATGTAATAAACAAATTTTATGAGTCGATGAATCTGACAGCGTATATCTATCCTGAAACCCTTGATTTCTTGGACAAGCTGAAAGCAGAGGGATACATAATAGCGGCTCTGACCGATGTAGCTATCGGAATGCCTGATGAACTGCACAAGAGCTATTTCCACGAACTGCTGCCTTATTTTGATATGTATGTTTCGTCAATCTCTTGCGGTTATCGCAAGCCTAACCCCAAAGGACTTTCGGATATTGCGGAAGAATTCGGCGTTGCCACTTCAGAAATGATTATGATTGGCGATGAAGAAAAGGATATTAAAACTGCCAAGAGGTTTGGCTGCAAGTCCGTTCTGATTAACAGACGAAACAGAAACGCTGACTTTGGGCAGGATTATACGGTTACGGATTTGAACGGACTTTGTGAGGTGCTGAAATGATTACAGACGATTTATACATAGTGAATTATTGTCACCCAAACTGTGTTCCTCTGAAAAATATTATGAGAT
Organism: Oscillospiraceae bacterium; assembly: GCA_045612645.1. Lineage (GTDB taxonomy): Bacteria > Bacillota > Clostridia > Oscillospirales > Ruminococcaceae > CAG-115. Next base: position 1,925 of record JAZKZL010000060.1, on the reverse strand, counting down.
TACCAAAGGAAGAAGCCTTTGCTCTTGCTTATGAAATGGCACAGCAAAACAAAGACACAACGGCATTTTATCGCTTTGCGGATTTTGAAAATTATTATCCTGAACGATTAAAAACTGATGAGTTTTTATATTCTCAATTTGTCAAAATGGGCGGAAAAGCAACAGAAAAGCATCCTCTTTCATTTGTACTTCAAGGCAGCGAATATCTTAATGAATGGTTTGGTAATGGAACAGTGACAATAATACCACTGAATAGCATTCCTGATAACTGTATCAGCTTTACATACGGCGATAGTATGGCTGTTCTTAAAAAGCAAGGTGAATTTACAATGCTTACAAAGGATATGCTTATTAAAGCTATATCTGATTATGATGGCTCAGCTATTGATTTTATTCGGCACATCAGTGATAAATTTTATTACATAGAGGTACAGGTCTGGTGCGACATTAATTGTGTTGATGATTATGCGGAGGTACTGAAATGACAAACGAACAAAGAGCGGAAAAAGTAATTCAAAAGTATGGATTTGATTTCAATAATATTTCTAAATCAGAAATAATCAGCCTTATTGAAAATGAAATTGTAAATTATCAATCAGGAAGTTCTGAATACATTCGTCTATTATGTGGGTACTTGTATTGCTTGGGTGATGAAACAGATGTTGCTCTGATTGAAAAAGCAAAATACAAAATTAATATGGATGTAGGTTGTATGATTGACATTGAATGGATTGAAAGTCTGAAAGGCGTGAAAAGTGAGTACATTCGTCCAAGAAATGAAATAATCGGCGATTTTGTAAGCTACTACCAAAATTTCAAAGCTGATGACGAATGGTAAAAAAGGAGTACATAGTTTATGGATATCAACTTTTGCGCACAATGCGGTAAGCCGCTTACATACAAGTCAATCGGCGATGAGGGTGAGCAGAAATATTGCGAATGCTGCAACAAATTCTATTTTGATAATCCTGCAAGCTGTGTGCTTGTGGCAATAATCAACGAAAATAATCAGGTGCTACTGCTGAAACAGAATTATATTTCAACGAAGAATTACACGCTCTGCTCTGGATATCTGAAAAAGGGTGATACCCTTGAAGAAACCGTTGCTCGTGAGGTGCTTGAGGAAACGGGACAACGTGTGATTTCCTGCGAATATGTGCAAAGCTATTATTTCGCACCTAAAAATCTGATTATGACGGGCTTTATTGCTTATGTCAAGGCGAGCGAGCTCGGCAGCTCCAACGAGGTTGATGGTCTTATGTGGGTTGATTGGGATAAGGCTGTGACTATGGTGGAGAGGGAGAATAATTATTCGGGTGTGCATTTAGACAAGTGTATTGCGATGATAAAAAACGAATCAATAAAAATGACTAACAAATTATGAAGGAGTAACATTTATGTTTGAAATAATTTCACAAATCCAGAAAATAAGAGAAATTAATAAACAAAACAAATTAGTTATATTCGTCGGAGCAGGTGTTTCTAGAAATTCTGGAGTATGTTCTTGGTGGGATTTAGTCAGAGACATTGCAGTTAAAATTGGATATAATGATATTTGTGAAAAGTGCAAAACCAAAGATGTAATTGAGTCGAAGTGCGGAAACAACTGCCATTTGTGTAATGATGAATCAAATGATTGCTATTGGAAAAGCAATTATTCAAGTGAAGAATTTTTAAAAATACCTCAGTATTTTTTTGACACATTTGGAGAAACAGAATATAACGATTTCTTGTACAATATATTTCGCAAAGAATATTCACCAAACGCAATTGATGAAATAATAATTGAATTAAATCCAGAGCATATTATCACAACAAATTATGATCATTTGCTGGAGGATGTAAAACATCCAAATGTCTACAATTATAAAGTAATAAAAAATAATAAAGATATCCTTGAAAAATACGGAAATCACTACATAATT
>JAZKZL010000059.1:0-4068 GCA_045612645.1 Oscillospiraceae bacterium | reverse complement strand
AATCGGCGGAGATATTTCACTCCGCCGATGCTGTTTTACGCCTCTATCACCTCATCTGCGTGCTGCTTATGCCACCACATGAGCTTTGTGGATAACCTCGCCTGCCGCAGAAAAAGCTACCTGTCAGCAGCGTCCGAGCCGTAGTATTGCCCGTAGTGATCGTACACCGCATCTGACAGAAATTCAAGTCTTTAACCCTTATCATAGGTTGCGGAATACACTTCAAGATATGTGCCCGAAGCACCGATATGAATCATATCGAGAAGACCAGAGAAATTCGAAGATCCGAATGCCGTTACGCAATCATCATACGAATATATAGCATAGTAATTGCCGTTATCTGCTGTACCCTGATAAAGCGGAGATACCTTAGCCCAGCCTTCACCGCCGGACCAGCTCTGTAAAATGAATTCGATCTGACCGAGCGCACCTGAATATTCAACATAGAAGTGACCGCCGGAAGTGATCTCAGAAGCATCAAAGGAACCACCTGCTCTGGTTGTTGCCACGGATACCGCCTGACCCCAATCTGTTGCAGAAGCGCTGCCCCAGAAAAATGTTACATACTGGGAAGAAGAGTTGTCGGAGGAGGAATTATCGGAAGATCCACCTGAATAACCGTTGTTGAAGCCGTTTGCAATAGCTTCGATCATAGAATAGTGATCCCAGTAAAGGCCATTACGGTTAAGCTGTCCCATATCATCAGCACCATTATCCCAAAGGATGCACGCCATTCCCTTTGCTCTTGCAAGCGATGCAAAATACTCTGCCCATGTTGCTCTGGAAGAATCATTGTCCTTGTTAAGTGCATTGAATTCGCCAATCACAATAGGTGTGCCATTTGCGCAGAACTTGTTGTAGACTTTATTGAATTCAGCCTCCATTGCAGACATATCACCGCTGCTTCCCCAATAGGATGTTCCTGATTCGTTAAGGGCGAAATCATAGGGGGTGTACATATGCAGCGAAACCATAAGTCTGTCATTTGCGGAATCTGTGGGCAACACAAAGCCGTTGATCGCACTGTCGCAGGAAGAAGCAGCCTGAGTAGGAACCATGACAAATCTCACGGCATTATTGCCGCCTGTTGCTCTTATTGCATTGAGAGCGGTCTGGTTGTAAACATTGATCGCATATCTGGATTCCTCGGTACCGCCGTTCCATTCATTTTCACCGCCGACATTTCTTGGCTCGTTGAGAGTTTCAAAAATGAGCTTATCGTCATAATTCTTGAAACGGTTTGCGATCTGCGTCCATACAGTAGTTATATTGGCCTTGGTAGTATCAATATTAGAATAGTAAGGAAGCACCCAGTCATCTTCATGGTGGAGATTTATGATAGCATACATATCATTGTCGATGACATAATCAACAACTGTCTGTACTCTGTCAAGCCATGCGGAGTCAATGTTGAAATTGGAGTCCAGATGGTTATCCCAGGTAATGGGTATTCTAACCGTGCTGAAGCCTGCAGCCTTGACGGTATCGATCATTGCCTTGGTTGTAACGGGATTACCCCATGCCATTTCATAATCAGATACAGAGCCGTAGCCATCCAGCCAGTCAGCCTTGCTGTCAAGAGTATTGCCAAGGTTCCAGCCGTAACCCATATCAGCTACGAAATCAAAACTGGAGATATCTCTCATACCTGATGTCGAACTGCCTGAAGAGCTGTTGGAAGAACTGAGATTGATCAGTTCCCACTGCTGATTAGTACCGCCGTTGGAAGTATACTGGATGATCTCAGCATTTTCGCTTGTGGACTTGCCGTTTACATCAAGATTCTTTCCGCTCTTTCTTGATGCAATACTATAATAGCCATCACCTGTCGAAACGATCTCCCACTGCTGATTTGTACCACCCTTGTTAGTGTAAATGATCGCATTGGCGCCATTAGTTGTTTTTGCGCCTGTGATATCGATTACATTGCCGGCAGAAAAATTAGTGATGTAATAATATCCATCACCCGCTTCAGAGATTATCCATTTTTGAGTGTCGGCATAATCTATTGTACTCTGAACAAGAAGAGTTCCATTGGACGTTGCATTGTTGAGAGGTTCAATAGCCATGCCTGAATGTCTTGATACAATGATATATACACCGCTTGTATCGATCGAACTAAGATAGCTTGCTGCCTGTGCCGAAGATACGGTTGCTGCCCCTGAAAGGATCAGAGAGAACAGAAAAACTAAAGCAAACAGAAAATATTTCAGCGAAAATTTGTTGGTTTTAACCATAACACACCCCTGTCGTTCCTTAAAAGCCATAGTTATTTAGAAAATACTACCACAATCGAGCTTGTGTAAAGGATTACATTTCGTTGCAACAAAAAACCTTTATTCAATCTTAACATAAACCCTCAACATTGTCAATTATTTATTGCAACAAATAACAATAGATTTTTTTGTGCAACAACAACAAAAATTTATAACAATCAATGTTGCTTGTGCTGTTTGAAATAGATTTCAGACTTTAATGATGAAAAACGCTTTTGGATTTCTCTTATGTTTATGTATTGATACAATATTATGCAAAATATATATCCTACTCTTAATTACAGACATTCACAGGTGCTAAACGAAATCAAAACCACCGGTTGAATCGGTGGTTTTGATTGATTATTTGCTTCTTTTACCTATACTTTCTTTCATCGTATACGCCTGTATCTTTATTGAACCAACCGCACTTTCAGATGCAATATCCAGATATTTTACAACTTCATCAGACTTGCCGGTTTTCACAAAAAGATGTGCCAGTGTAAGTGCAAGGCTATCTCTAGCGGTATGATCGGATATCTGATTTTCGTCAATAGCCTTCTTTATCTTCTCAATTGCTTTCTCCGCAAAGAATAACGCAAGCTTTTCATCGAGTGAATCGCAAGCTATCCAATATAGATTCAGCCAAAGCCTGCCTATCAGTACATTATCCCCTGCATTTACCGTTTCATTAATATGGATAGCCTGCAGATACTTCAGAACAAGCACATCGAAAGGCGTATTGAAGTGCTGGTTTGCTTCAAGTACAGGTATATGCTGCTCTTTCAATATCTGCTTGATAGCATCTTTTTTGAATGCTATCACGTGAAAAAAGCTGAGATAATGGTTGCTGTAAAGACAATATGGGCAACTTATCACATCAAACCAGAGCGGATCGCACTCAACATAATGCACACGCCTGTCGGGATCCATCCTACGTATATGCATAACGTTCCTGCGTAGATTTGTCACGCATATCTCCTCACCACATATAGGGCAGTTTTCAAATTCTGTCTGTGTATAGAAAATATCATGCGACGGCTTCTCAACCACATGGCTGAACGAATATACCGCGGGGATCTCAAATTCCGGCTCCTGCAGATTTTTCACATAACGATCCGTCTTATACAGCTCGTCATCCAGACGGCGTATCCTGCTGCTCATGTTTTCAAGCAGCTTTGCAGCAACTTCAGGACATTTTGTAAAAAATCTGGTGAGATTCCTTTTTGAAACAGAAACGCAGACAGTATCCTCCAGTGCGATACAGCTTGCACTTCTCGGAAGATCATCGAAAATAGCCATCTCTCCGAAGAAGTCTCCTGACACGATGCGGTATACCTCGGTCAATGTGCCAATGGCATTGGTGACATACACGCCCACCGTACCTTTTAGGATTATATACATCTGATCACCGGGCTGACCTTCATAACAAATGTACTCGTTCTGCTTGAAATTCTTTGGCGCGGATATTGCCATAAGCTGCTTTACGGTTTCATCTTGGATCATAGTTTTATTCTCCTATAAAATGTATTGTGATAATTCAATATCATAAATCTGCGATCAGACCGCTGTGAAACAACAAGTAACATTGCCTAGCCTGTTCTTGAAAGTGTAAACACTTCACTGAAGCTCATGCCACAGTTGTAGGAGTAAGTCACATCGCCTGTGATATTTGTGAGAGTATTAGTCAAACTATCATAGGTGCAGTTAGACCAATTGCTTGCCCTGGATGCATCGAAACCATCGATCGTTGACAGATCAAAAGTAGTCACATCGGCAGGGATTACATAGGCATTGTTATTTGCCAAGAAAG
>JAZKZL010000058.1:0-50653 GCA_045612645.1 Oscillospiraceae bacterium | reverse complement strand
CCTATCCTCGCAAAGGAGACCCGTCCCATTGAAAAGATCGCATCCGGTATTATCACAAGAAAGCCCGTAACCGTACCCCTTCAGACAGGTATCAAGGCTATCGACAGCATGATCCCGATCGGAAGAGGTCAGCGTGAGCTTATCATCGGCGACAGACAGACAGGTAAGACTGCTATCGCCATCGATACTATCATTAATCAGCACGATAAGGATGTAATATGCATCTACGTTGCTATCGGTCAGAAGAACTCCACTGTTGCAGGTGTGGTAGAGCAGCTTCGTGCAAACAATGCTCTGGATTATACTATCGTAGTATCCTCCACTGCTTCCGAGCTTGCTCCCCTGCAGTACATTGCTCCTTATTCCGGATGCACCATGGGTGAATACTTCATGGATAAGGGCAAGGATGTTCTGGTCGTTTATGATGATCTCTCCAAGCATGCAGTAGCTTACCGTACACTTTCTCTGCTGCTGAAGAGACCCCCGGGACGTGAGGCGTTCCCCGGCGACGTATTCTATCTGCACTCCAGACTTCTGGAGCGTGCTGCTCGTCTTAACGAGAATTACGGCGGCGGTTCCCTGACAGCGCTTCCCATCATCGAAACACAGGCAGGCGACGTTTCTGCGTATATCCCCACAAACGTTATCTCTATCACTGACGGTCAGATCTACCTTGAGTCCGAGCTGTTCAACGCGGGTGTTCGTCCTGCGGTTAACCCCGGTATCTCGGTATCCCGTGTTGGTGGTAACGCTCAGATCAAGGCTATGAAGAAGGTAGCAGGTACACTGAAGCTGGATTACTCCCAGTACAGAGAGCTGCAGTCCTTTGCTCAGTTCGGCTCCGATCTGGATAAGGATACCAAGGATCGTCTGGCTAAGGGTGAGCGTATTGTAGAGGTACTCAAGCAGGAGCAGAACGCGCCTCTCGCTGTTGAGGAGCAGGTGGTTATCATCTACGCTGTAATCAACAATTACCTCGCCTCCATCGAGATCGAGAAGATCAGACAGTATCAGAAGGATCTTATCGCTCATATCAGAAATGAAAAGCCCGAGATCTTCGAGAGCATCAGAAACGAAAAGGTGATGACTCCCGAGAACGAGGATGCTATAAAGGAAGTTCTTACAAGCTTCGCCGCATCCTATGCGGGCTGATACCGAAAGGAGAAATAGTATGAAACTCGCTTCTTTTGTTCTCAGCATCATAGCAACAACAATTTCTATCGTGGCAGCTCTTGCAGTGGCTTGGCTGTATATCGAGAAGAAGGTAAAGTATATCACTACCGAGGAGAATGTTATCCAGTAACATCGCTCGGATAAACACCAATCCAAACTTGGAGGTGAAAGATCATAGCAAGCGGTAATATGAAGGATATCAAGCGCCGCATAAAGTCTGTAGGCTCTACCCGACAGATCACAAAGGCGATGGAGCTGGTATCCTCAAGCAAGCTGCGTAAGGCTAAGACCCGTGCAGAACAGGGTCGCCCCTACTTTGAGGCGCTGTACCACACTATGTGCGAGATAGCCTCCGCCAATACGGATTTCTCCACTGTGTTCACACAGAAGAGACCGATAAAGCACAGACTGTTCATCGTCATTGCAGGCGATAGAGGTCTTGCAGGCGGATATAACTCTAATGTTATGAAGATGGTTGCTTCAGCGCATGAGAACGACGCAGAAAAACCCAAGATAATTGCAATTGGCAGAAAAGCCATTGAATTTTTCGCAAAACGAGGCTATGAGATAGTAGGCAGTTTCGCCAATGTGGCGGAGGATATCAAGCCTTCAAAGGCACAGGATATCATGAATATCGCTCTGGATATGTTCAAAAAAGGCGATGTGGACGACGTTCAGCTGTTCTATACAACATTCGTATCCTCGCTTACTCAGGAGCCGCAGCAGATGGCTGTACTCCCTATGAAAACTCAGAAGCTGGAAAACTACGGCACTATGACATACGATCCCTCGCCCGAGGCTGTATTCAACCGTATCGTTCCCCGCTTTACTGCGAGCCTTTTGCAGTGCGCTATCGTGGAGTCCTATGCTTCCGAGCAGGGCGCCCGCAGAACGGCAATGGAGTCCGCAACTGACAATGCCGACGAAATGATCGCAAGCCTCTCGCTGCTGTATAACAGAGCAAGACAGGCAAGCATCACTCAGGAACTTACTGAGATCGTAGGCGGCGCAAACGCTTTGGAATAACAAAGTAAATTCACATTTCCAACCAACGGAAAGGAAAAATCAGAAAATGACAAATCAGAACATAGGCACGATCGTTCAGGTCATCGGTGCGGTACTGGATATCCGCTTCCCCACCGATAGCCTTCCCAATCTGCTTAATGCCATAGAGATCGATAACAACGGTCAGAAGCTGGTTGTCGAGGTAGCACAGCATATCGGTGACGATATCGTGCGCTGCATCGCAATGGGCTCTACCGACGGTCTCGTAAGAGGCATGGAAGCAGTGGATACAGGTGCTTCCATCAAGGTTCCTGTCGGAAAGGAAACACTTGGTCGTATCTTCAACCTCCTCGGTGATGCGGTTGACGCTAAGCCTCAGCCCGAAACAGAGGAGAAGTGGGAGATCCATCGTCCAGCTCCTAAGTTTGAGGAGCAGGAAGCCTCCAATGAGGTACTTGAAACAGGTATCAAGGTCGTTGACCTTATCGCTCCTTATCTGAAGGGCGGTAAGATCGGTCTGTTCGGCGGCGCAGGCGTTGGTAAGACCGTTCTTATTATGGAGCTTATCAACAACGTTGCCAAGCAGCACGGCGGTATTTCAGTATTTACTGGTGTAGGTGAGCGTACCCGTGAGGGTAACGACCTCTACAATGAGATGACAGAATCCGGTGTTATCAACAAGACCGCTCTTGTATACGGTCAGATGAATGAGCCGCCGGGAGCAAGAATGAGAGTTGCGCTCTCCGGACTTACTATGGCGGAGTATTTCCGTGACAAGGAAGGTCAGGACGTGCTGCTCTTTATCGATAACATCTTCCGTTTTACACAGGCAGGTTCTGAGGTATCCGCGCTGCTGGGCCGTATGCCCTCTGCCGTAGGTTATCAGCCTACCCTGTCCACCGAGATGGGCGCTCTGCAGGAGCGTATCACCTCCACGAAGAAGGGTTCCATCACATCCGTTCAGGCTGTTTACGTTCCTGCGGATGACCTGACAGACCCTGCTCCTGCAACCACATTCGCACATCTGGATGCTACTACCGTACTTTCCAGAAACATTGCGTCTATGGGTATCTATCCTGCGGTTGATCCTCTGGAGTCCACCTCCAGAATCCTTACTCCCGAGATCGTAGGTCAGGAGCATTACGAGGTATCCCGTGCGGTACAGTCCATTCTCCAGCGCTATAACGAGCTGCAGGATATCATTGCGATCCTCGGTATGGACGAGCTTTCCGATGAGGATAAGCTGACTGTATCCCGCGCAAGAAAGATCCAGCGTTTCCTGTCTCAGCCGTTCTCCGTTGCCGAGCAGTTCACAGGCATGGAGGGTAAGTATGTCCCTCTGAAGGAGACCATCCGTGGCTTTAAGGAGATCATCGAGGGCAAGCATGACGATCTGCCCGAGTCCGCATTCCTGTTCGTCGGCACTATCGACGAGGCAGTGGAAAAGGCTAAGAAGGGATAATTCCCCGAAAGCACACTAAGGGAAAGGGGATTTTATGACTCCGTTTAAGTTAGAGATCATCACGCCTGAAAAGAAGTTCTTTGATGGCGAGACTGAGCAGATAATCGTTCGTACCACTGTCGGTGATGTGGGTATCCTTAACGGACACGAGCCGTATTGCGCTGCCCTTGGAATAGGTCAGCTGCGTGTTATGATAGACGGCGAGTTCAAGCGCGCCGCTACATCGGGCGGTCTGATAAAGGTAGGCAAGACCAAGACGGTTATCCTTGTGGATTCCTGCGAATGGGCAGACGAGATCGATGTGGAGCGAGCAGAAGCCGCTAAGGGTGCTGCAGAGGGCCGCATAAAGGCAGCTGAAAGCGACAGACAGATCAAAATGGCTGAAGCAAAGCTGAAGCGTGCGCTCAACCGTATCGATACTGCAAGATACAAATAACATCAAATACCCGAAGCATTGCTTCGGGTATTTTTATAGCTCCACAAATTCCCTTGGAAATATACGCAAAAACATTTGACAAACAAGGAAAAATGTGCGACAATAGAAATATACCTTTGACCCCATGACAGACGGAGCGTGAAAATGAAATTGATAAAAAAGATCACCGCCCTGCTGCTGGCTTCCCTGCTTGCCATCGGAAGCACTGTTCCCGTATTTGCGGAGACCATCGACGCAGGCACTGAAACAACGATAATAGACACGGCGAACAAGCCTGAGACTGAAATAACCGACGCTGACTCCTCAAAACCTGAAACCTCTATAATAGAGGGAGAGAAGGATGAGGACAAGCCTGAGAGCAATGTCGATCTTTCGGACATCGATTATACTCCTGTTGACCTTACGGGATATATCCGATGGGATGGCAAGGCTAAGATGTTGGATGGCAAGAATTATTATGTTACGGATACTGTAAAGGTAAGCAAGCATTTTGCTGTTCCCGAAAACAGCACACTGGTAATGACACCCGGCTCAACTCTTACTGTATACAAGAGCAAGACTTTCAGAATAAAGGGTAGATTGCTGATCGAGCCTAAGGCTACACTCACTGTATCGGGTAATTTTATCACCAACCAAAACGCGGCAATGGAGAATTACGGTGATATCAAGGCTACCGTAAGCTCTAAGGTGTATATCTCGGGCGAATACATAATCCGTAAAGGATCAACTGCAATATATTCAGGAACTGTAAATGTCTATAAGACAGGAATGTATCTGAACTACGGAAAAAGTACGCTCACCAAGAACTCAAAAATGCTGATAACGGGTGATTTTCAGACTCCCGAAGGCGGTAAGCTGCTGAATAAAGGTTATTTTGCTGTAACTATCAGCGGCCGCGCATCTTTTTCGGGCGCATATTATCTTTATGGAGAGAACGTGAACAGTGGCGTATTCATCTTTGAGAAAACGGTGAAATACTATAAATCCAAAACTGCTCGCTTTGCGGTATCCAAGAGCAGCAGACTGATAGATTATCGCTATTATCGCCCGATCCAAAGCACTAAGCCTACCGATACAGGTACAAAGGGTATCGATGTATCCTATGCACAGGGCACTATCGATTGGGGCAAGGTCAAGCTGTCAGGCATTGAATTTGCCATGCTGAGAGCCTCCCGAGGCTACATAAGCGAAGCAAAGCCCATGGCTCAGGATGTGACGTTCGAGTACAATGTAACTCAGGCAACCGCTTATAATATCAACGTAGGCGTATACCACTATCTCTATGCGGAGACTGTTGAGGAGGCACGCAAGGAAGCAAGATTCCTGCTGGAGACCATCAAGCCGTATAAGATCACCTATCCCGTTGTTCTGGATGTGGAGGAGCAGTATCAGGCAGATCTCGGCAAGGAAAAGCTGACCGCAATGTGCAAGGCGTTCCTTGAGGAGATAGAGGCTGCTGGCTACTATGCTATGATCTATTCCAACAAGACATGGCTCACCACCTATCTTGATATGAACCAGCTGAAGGACTATGACGTGTGGCTTGCCCAGTGGAACACAGTTCCCACCTATAAGGGCAATTTCGGTATCTGGCAGTACAGCAGCAAGGGCATCGTGTCAGGCATTGACGGATATGTGGATCTCAATATTGCGTACAAGGATTACGCAAAGATCATCCGTCAGAATGGATTGAATAATCTGAAAAGTAATGCGGCATAAAATAGTTTATCCCCTGAGATTTTCTCAGGGGATACTTTATATAACCAATCTCATTTCAAGCTGAAAATCATCAGCCTCGCCTGTTTCTTCAAATCCCACAGACATATACAGCGCCTTCGCCACATCATTTCCAAAAGCGACCCCTGTAAATATCTCGGTGACATTGAACTTGTCTATCAGGTATTTTATCGCAAGTTTCAGTGCTTTTCTGCCATATCCCCTGTGCTGATAACGCTCATCTATCAGAAATTTCCACAGCGTATACTTTTTTTTTATCTCGTAGTAGCCGAGCATGACAAAGCCGACCATCTCTCCATCCGCATATATTGCGAAAGGGAAAGCAGTATCTTTATATACCCAAGCCTGCGCCAATGAATGAGCGGTGGATGAAACAAAATCCTTTTGGCTTTCCGAAATGCTAAGAGCCAGTACCTGCTCCAGATTATCCTTTGTTATTTCTCTCAGTTCGACCATAGCTATCCTCCGCAACCATATTTTCTAAATTATAGCAGACCAATCGCCAAAAGTCAACCGGACAGAAAAACACCGCCACGCAAAACAGGAGGAAAAGCGAAGCGGCGAACGAAATAATATCAGAGGTATCAGACTTCAAAGTGTATGTCAAGACCGCCTCCTGCGGTCGATAGTCATATAATACTGCTTTATTCTGAAACTGCAGTAACGGCTGTGTGACAGAACGGAGAAATTCTCGGATAAGCTGTGTGAGAGGATAAAATAGTAAAAATTTTGTCTGTTCGCTTTACATCATGGCGTCGGTGTGGTATAATGTATATGAATATTTGAATTTTGCTATAAAAGGAGACACACTATGTACAAAGAATTTTCCGACAAGGTATCCTCGCTACAGCCCTCTGCTATCCGAGAGATTCTGAAATTCACCGCTGATCCCACAGTTATCAGCTTTGCGGCAGGCAACCCTGCTCCCGAGGCATTCCCTACGGACGTTATCGCAAAGCTTTCCGCTGATATCTTTGCAGAGGAGCCTATCAATGCTCTGCAGTACTCCATCACCGAGGGCTATCCCAAGCTGCGTGAGTGGTTGAAGGACGACCTGACAAAGAAAGGCATGTTCAAGGATGGTGATAATATCATCATCACCTGCGGCGCACAGCAGGCTATCGAGACCACTGCAAAGATCCTCTGCAACGAGGGTGATGTTATCATCTGCGAGGATCCCGCATTTATCGGCTCTCTGAATGCTTTCCGTTCCTATGGCGTCAAGCTGGTGGGCATTCCCATGGATGACGATGGTATGATAATGGACGAACTTGAGGCTGCCCTGAAAGCTAACCCCACCACAAAGTTCATCTACACCATTCCAAACTTCCAGAACCCCACAGGTAAGACCACCACTCTGCAGCGCAGAAAGGAAATGCTGGAGCTTGCGAAGAAGTACGGCGTATATATCCTCGAGGACAACCCTTATGGCGCACTGCGTTTCTCGGGCGAAGATGTGCAGAATCTCAAGGAACTGGACGACAGCAAGCACGTTCTGTATGCGGGAAGCTTCTCCAAGGTGCTGGCTCCCGGTCTGAGAGTGGGTTATCTGCTCGGCGATGCCGATGTGCTTTCCAAGGCAACCGTAGGACTTCAGACAAGTACAGTACATACTAACATCTGGGCGCAGATGCTTACCTATCGCTTCCTTACCAATGTGGATTTCGATGCGCATATTGCAAAGCTGCGTGATATCTACCGCGCAAAGTGCAAGCTGATGCTGGACGGCTTAAAGGCTGAACTGCCCGATTTCATTCAGCTGACTAATCCTGAGGGAGGTCTGTTCATTTGGGGTACTCTCCCTGAGAAGTATAACATGAACGAGTTCTGCACAGAGGTAGTTCACCGCAAGGTTGCACTCGTTCCCGGCAACGCATTCTCTACTGATGAAAGCGCTGTTTCCCATTCTTTCCGCATGAACTTCTCCACACCTACTGACGAGCAGATCGTGAAGGGTGTAGAGATCCTCGGCAAGGCAGCAAGAGAGATACTCAAATAAGTACGGCTGTTGATAGACGTATATATGAAAGGAAATAAATATGGACGAACAGAAAAAGAATATGCTGAGCCTTATTCAGCCTACAAATACTCCTCATCTCGGTAATTATCTCGGAGCAATGCAGAACTGGGTAAGAATGCAGAATGATTATAACTGCTTTTTCGGAATTGCTGATCTGCATTCGATCACTGTTAGACAGGATCCCGTAAAGCTCCGTGCGCAGATCAAGGAAAGCTATGCGCTGCTTATCGCAGCGGGTCTTGATCCCGAAAAATCCACTCTGTTTGTGCAGGGACACAACTGCCAGCACGCAGAGCTTAGTTGGATACTCTCCTGCTACACCCAGTTCGGTGAGCTTTCCAGAATGACTCAGTTCAAGGATAAATCCGCTAAGTATTCGGATAACATCAACGCAGGTTTGTTCACTTATCCTGTGCTGATGGCTGCTGATATCCTGCTGTATCAGGCTGATCTCGTTCCTGTGGGAGCAGATCAGAAGCAGCACCTGGAGCTTGCGCGAAACATTGCACAGCGTTTCAACGGCGTTTACGGCGACACCTTCACAATGCCCGAGCCTTACATCACAAAGACCACTGCAAAGGTAATGTCGCTGCAGGAGCCTACCAAGAAGATGTCCAAATCCGATGAGAATCCCAACGCTTCCGTATGGATACTGGACGACAAGGATACCATCATCCGTAAGTTCAAGAGAGCCGTTACCGACAGCGAGACCGAGGTTTGCGCTCGCGAGGGCAAGGATGGTATCATCAATCTCATGTCTATTTATTCTGCTGTTACAGGCAAGAGCTTTGAGGATATCGAGGCTGAGTTCAAGGGCAAGGGCTACGGCGATTTCAAGCTGGCAGTCGGCGAGGCAACAGCAGATATGCTGGCTCCCATGCAGGCTGAATTCAAGCGCATCTCGGCAGATAAGGCATATCTTGAAAACTGCATGAAGCAGGGTGCAGAGAAGGCATACAAAGCAACCAGAAAGACACTTCAGAAGGTTCATAAGAAGGTCGGCTTTGTGGTTCTCTGATAACTGAAATAACACAACTAAAGGGCAGGAATACCTGCCCTTTTACTTTGTTTTGAGTGGTTTTTCGGTTACAAAACATTTACAGTTTAATTACAGCTTTGTCATAATCGTTGACAGCAGAAAAATGCAGATATATAATAGTATTACAAACTAAAATATAAGGGGAAAAATAATGAAAAGATACCTGCCGCTCCTACTGTCGCTGCTGCTTATGTCGGGCTGTTCAGGAAGCATAACCGAAACATCTGCCGAACCTGCGGCATCCACACAGCAAAGCAGTGCTACAACACCAATTTCCACTGTAGAGACTACTGAAACTGTCACCACAACGCCTGGGCCTGTCAAGACCTCTGAGGCGATTACCGAAGAAGCACCATCCACGTATGTGGACGATATCGGTATGTTGACTGACAAGGGTATTGCCCGTATATCAGAGGTAGTGCATAAAAATCTCGCCATCGACTCCAATAACTACCTTGGTCTGTTCGATTTTGACCGTGATACCGTCCCCGAGGTGTATCTTGTCCGCCACACGGGAAATCAGGGGCTGATGCCCGTTGAGGTGTTCTCTCTTGGTGGGAACACGCTGGGCAGCTTTGAGGGATATTGCCGTGATGGCTTCTGTCGCCTGAGTTATGACGATGAGGGTGGAGTGTATGTACATAATTCCTATGAGCATTCCGACCATCTGAGCTTTGAGAGCCTTGACAGGCTTGTTTTTGCCGAGGACGGCACATTCACTGTGGAAAACGTAGTGTCTGAGTATGGCTACAACGCTGATCCTGCAAAATTTCCACTGCTGGAATACCAATATTATTCAGGCGAGACCGAAATAACCTTGGAGGAGTATCTCAGAGTCTACAAAAGTTCATTGTGGGAGACATTTCCCTATCCCGAGCATGATTGGAATATTGAGCTGAAAAACAGGGAAGCCAATGAGATCTCCATATGTTCATCTGATTTCGAGTTGTATGATATAGAGGATGCATTTGTCGAAATTCCATTGATATATAATGACTATATCAACGGTCTGAAGCTGGCGGAACAGACAATAGGCAGTGAGCCGATGGTGTATTCCTACGATGACTTTAACGGCGATGGCATCTGCGAGGCGTTCGTTCTAAGCAGACCGAGCGGTAATTGGTATTTTTATAGCGGCGATAAGCTTATTGAGGCTGAGATTTCCGACACATTTGGCAGCGAGGATTTCACACGCTGGGGAGAATATTTCATAGCTCAGGGCAGCGGAAACGGCACGCCCTGCACTATTTTCGGTGTAAAGGATGGCGTACCGTACACTCATGAACTTTCAGGCTATGGCATGATGATACGCACAGCGCCCGATCTAGGATTTTATCGTATAGATAATGCGAACAACATTTTCGTCCTGCGGAAGTCGCTTTTTGACGATTATTCTCACACATGGAAGCCGTATTTTTTCCACATAACCGAAAACGGTTTTGAGGAGATAGTTGGCGTTACTGTCACAAGAGAGGATTTCTCCGACCGCCCCGATGTGCAGGCGGTGTTTGACGAGATAACAAACAGCGGCGGAGCTATAACAGGCGCTTATAAGCGTGGGGGATGTCTCAATATAAACTACACCATAACGGATTTTGTGCCTTCTCCAGTGGAAAGGTATCGCTACAATACCTATTATGTACACTTCGACAGCGTTACTCTTTTAGAGGAGGGACGCGGCACATATTCCGCAAGTATAACAGATAATTGATATAAAATACCGCACAATATACCGATCGTATAAACTCAATAACAGTTATACATACAGTTTCGTTAAAAGTCATGAAATACTCTTGAAGAATCAGCGAAAAGCTGTGATAATCCACAAAGTTTGATAGTTTTCATAATAAGCCCTTGCAATTTCGGATGATTTCTGATAAAATAGATACGTTACTGAAAAATCACACTAGAGAGGTAGGTGCTTCAAATGGCAAAGTGCGAAATCTGCGGCAAGAGCGTTACCTTCGGTATCAAGGTATCCCACTCTCACAGACGCAGCAACAGAACATACAAGCCCAACGTTAAGAAGGTAAAGGCTATCGTTAACGGTACTCCTTGCAGAGTTAATGCCTGCACACGCTGCCTGCGTTCCGGTCTTGTACAGAGAGCTATCTAATTAAACTTGTAACTTGTTAACAGAAGTTATACTTTTTACAAAAACAATTACCCCTGTCCGCAATAGTGGATGGGGGCTTTCTGTTTTCGGAAGATTTTCACATATGCAGTCTTGACAAATCTCTCCAATAGGAGTAAACTTATTGTATTATCACATGAAAGCGAGGTATCACATTGGTCAGTATACGAAATCTGAAAAAGCGTTACGACGCTTATCCCGTTCTGCGCGGATTGAATATGGAGATCCACAAGGGCGATGTTTACGGCTTTCTCGGCAGGAACGGCTGCGGTAAAAGCACAACAATGAACATAATAACCAATATAATCCCAAAGGACAGTGGTGATGTCATTCTCGGCGGTGGACAGCCTGTTACTGTGGGCTATCTTCCCGAAAGCCCAATGATCTATGGCTATATGACAGCCCGTGAGTACCTTGAATATATCGCTCACTGCTGTAATTATCAAGGCAATATTACCATGAGAGTTAACGAGGTGCTGGATATCGTAGGTCTTACACAGGCTGCGGACAGACGCGCCAAGGGATATTCCCGTGGCATGACTCAGCGCCTTGGCATGGGCGCTGCGATAATTGGAGATCCGGAACTGCTGCTGTTTGACGAGCCTACCTCTGCGCTTGATCCTCAGGGCAGATCAGAGGTCATCGAGATCATCACCCGCCTGAAGAGCATGGGCGCAACCATTATTCTCTCCACTCATATTTTGCCTGATGTGGAGCGTGTGGCGAACCGCATCGGCATTATGAACAACGGAATCCTTGCCGAGGAAGGCGAGATCCGCGATCTGATGAATAAATACGGAACCGGTAAGATTTCGCTTTCTCTGCGCAATCTAAATGATAATAACAAGCTGAAGCTGCTCTCCATAGATTTTGCAAGAGCAGAGTTCAACAACGACAATCTGAAATTCAGTTTCAGCGCCGATGATACCGACGCCTGTGCTGCACGACTTATCGGAATATTGGCTGAAAACGGCATGGTTCCCGATAACTTTTCTATCGGTGCGTCCTCTCTTGAGGAGCTTTACAGAAAGGTGGTGGGTGAATAATGAGATCCGGTTTCGGTTTTAAGAAGGAATGGATTCATTTTACCCGAACCTTCCGTTTTGCAGGTCTGTTGATATCTATATTTTCCTTTGCGTTGGCAAATCCTTTGATGTATCGTGTGCTTCAGGTGATGATGCAGATGATGAATGAAATGTCAACAGAGCTTGCGGAGATCGAGCCTGCTATGGAGGGCTACGGCGATCTCATGGTATGGGCTGCGGATATGCTGAATCAGGCAGAGATGATATTCAGTGGCACATTGATAGAACTTTGTGGCACTTCGCTCATCATTGCGATGCTGATCCTCATGGCGCCGTTTGGAGGCGAGCAGAAAAAGCGCGCGACTATAATTCCTGCCACCAGCGGATTGGATTACAAGTATTATCTTCTGCCTAAGTTTGTTCTGTATCCTGCGGTGTTCTTCTGCGCGAATTTCCTTGCAGGTATTATTGCGGGCTGCCTTTGCAATGCACTGTTTGACGGCAATATCGGCGCTGATATGATATTACTTGCATCCCTTTTGTGTTCGGTTTATCTGCTTTTTATCATCACAGTATATATGGCACTCGGACTTTGCACCAGCCACCCCGGAATCATGACGATATCGGTATATCTTGGTCAGAGTCTTGTTAATCTGATCCTTGCAAGCCTTGGACTTGAGCGTTATAATCCCTTCACGCTGTATAATCTCATTTCAGGCGCCATGTTTGCAGAGGATTTCTCCCTCAGCAAGGAGACCACCAGTATCGTTGTGGCGGTTGTGCTGGCGTTGGTTATTTCAGTTCTTATGTATGTTCTGACACTTTCTGTTTTGAAGGCAAAACGCATCAATAACCAAGAGGATAAACCTGAGTTTTAATTACTTATAGTAAAATGCGGTATCAAGAATAATTGATACCGCATTTTGTATTTGTTATGTGATAAATAGTATATAAATAATTACAAACAGTATAATATACAATCTATATTACAGCTTAAAGATTTGGGGATTGCGCGTGTGTAATATTATTTATAAATTATACTTAAAGTAGTCACTGCGTAATGATTAATTCAAGCCAGCACTTTTGGTTCATGCCTTTGTTTGCAAAGCTCACTGTTGGCTCGCTGCAGCCTTCCTCAAAGGCACCAAGATATAGGTTCTCTTTCAGATCGGAGGATGGTATCATGAATGAATATGTACGGGCAGTACCTCCGTCAAATTCCGATTCGGGAATCAGAACCGCTTCACCTGTTGGGGATATTTTTCCGTCAGTACCAACGCCTGCTTTGAGATACAGCGGGAAATGCTGTGGCGCGACACCGAGATTTTCAATAGTTACGGTAAGGGTGGCAATATCTTCTGCGCGAGTGAGACTTGCTTCGGTAACAGAAAAGTTATATCCGAGCATCTCGTTTATCTCTGCCATGAATTCAGCTTCTTCTGCGTGCATCAGTTTACCTTCTCTTACGCCGTTACCCATCTGGAGATAGGTAATTTCTGCAGTCTGAATGATCTGTCGCAAATGCTCCTTGTCCCATATTCCATGCTCCTTCATATGGGTATATTCCGTGCAGAATTCTCCCACCACAGGCAGAGATGCCTGTGCAGCAGGTATAAGCGCGTTTTCGTGACCAACAAGCTGCACAAGACCGTCACGGCGGAGTGTTATGCCGAGACTGACAGCATATTCGGAAACAGCTGTCGGAGAATCGCCGTTAACGGGTACCACCAACTGAGTGTGTTCGAATGCGTCTGCCCAGTGTCTGAGCATATCCATCTGAATGTTGTCGGATGGCATATCACTTCCATTCAGACCATAAGTGTGCCATTCGCCCCAGTTGCCAAAGGTACGGATGTCTATGTATTCAATGACAGGATTTCCGTCATAGCGCTCTGAGATTGTGTCGGCGAGTGCTTTTGCATGCTTCAGATATATCTTGTCGTTCCATTCAGGCGTGCGTTGATAGCCGCACTCTGTCTTGACCATAACATGATCACAGCCATCCTCATATACGAATTCAGGCACATGACCATTAACGTTGTCTACAAGTGAATTTGACGGAATAACGCCGAATGCAAATCTTTTCCCGAGTTTTCGGCACATTTCTATATGCTCATCTATACAAGACCAGTCATACGTTCCGTATTCGTCCTGAATATCATCCCATGCAACACGAGTGTAGATAAGATCACAATTGTTCCACGCAACGTTGTTGGCGATTCCGTATTCAGCGCTGATATAATCCCATTGGGAATAGGCATAAAGGGTCCATCCCTTGTGTGGATTGATGCCTGCAGGTGCATATTCTACAGGAATCTGGGTGGTGTTCACTGCTTGAGAGGACAGTGTAATCATTGCTGTGACAAAAGTAAGCAACCTTTTTATCATAATTCCTCCGAATAATATCCCCCTGCCGAAAGACAGGGGGATAGATATTATGCGTAAGTGCTGAGTAATGCGCCTATGTTGTAGGCATAGCTCTGAGAGCTTGCGTTGGTGTATGCGAATACGCCTGCGCTACCGGAAAGGCGGCTTACCTGCTGAGCCTTCTGCGTTACTTTATCGGTGAAACCGAATTCACCAAAGGATGTCTTGAGATCCGTTGCGGAGATCTCTTTCATATAATCGGGGTCAAAGCTAAGCTTATTGTCGCTGCCGATTGTGACACCTGCTCTCTTCAGAGAACCCGAATACATCTTTGCTGCATTGACAAGGATAACGCCCTTTTCCAGCACATTGTTGCTATCGGAATCGCCTACCTTATCAATAAAGGTGTTGTAGTCGCCGACAAACTTCTCAATGTGCTTCTGAGCAGCCTCAGTGTCATACTCGCCGCCGTATCTCAGGCTTTCCGCAAACTGCGTGAGCGCTTCTGCAGAGCTTTGTACATTGGAAGCCGCACCCTTAAGGGATATTTCCTTATCGGCTTTTTCCTCTTCCTTGCTGCCAAAGACGGAATTATAAAGCTTTTCGTATTCCTGCTTTATGTAGCCTTCCTTATCCTTGGTGATGTTCTCCCAGAATTCATCATAGCTCTGAGCATTATTGCTGATGCTGTACTTGTTCTGCTGCTTGTACGCATTGTTAAGCTGAGAACCGTAGCGTGCGCCCAGTTCAGCCATTCTGAAATTCTGCATTGCCATGTTGGTGATAGTTGCCATAAAACTGCCCCCCCTTTCATTGGTGGAATGGGTATGTGATAGCTGTAAAAACTTAATTTATATACAGATCATCAACCTACGCCGTAGGTCTTTCTGTATTCCTTCATCTTGTCAACGTACTCAGCGCCGGGGATGATGCCCTTTTCGAGTGCATCGATGATATCGTTGATGGTAACGATGGAGTATACCTTAACTCCGAATTCCTCGTAAACCTCCTGAACGGCGGACTTATCGGATGTGAGACCCTTTTCCATACGGTCAACGGTGATAACCATGCCCTGCAGCTCGATATCTGCAGCGCCTGTCAGTTTGGGGAGAACTTCACGCAGCGCCTTACCGCTTGTCATAACGTCCTCGATGATAACTACCTTTTCGCCTGCTTCAAGGTTCTTGCCGACGAACATTCCGCCCTCGCCGTGATCCTTAACTTCCTTGCGGTCAAAGCAGTAATTTACATCCATGCCGAACTTGTTGTAAAGAGCTGTACAAGCGGCAACAGAAAGCGGGATTCCCTTATATGCAGGGCCGAACAGAGTCTCAGGTGTAAGGCCGTTTTCTTTGATGCACTCTGCATAGAATTCGCCGAGCTTTGCCAGCTGTGCGCCTGTCTTATAGTTGCCACAGTTGATGAAATAAGGAGCAAGTCTGCCGCTCTTAAGGGTAAACTCGCCGAACTTCAGCACTCCGCTGTCAACCATGAATTTGATAAAACTTTCTTTATATGTCATTTTGATCCTCCTGATACGCCGAAGCGTATACTACTCTATGTTATTCAACTATATTATATCACATGGCCTCTTATTTTGCAATAGATTTCTCGAAAACTTGGCAACAGTACACAAAAAACAGGCAGTTCTGTAAAAAAGTAAAACGATTTCATAAAAAATATGTGCATTTTGGTGGAAAAAGCAGGGTTTTTCACTTGACAATTTCGTGATTATGTAGTAAAATAGAATAGGCTATTTAGCATTCGGTAAAGTTAACCGTCTGCTCAAGAGCTAGGCGTTTATATCTAAAGGTTTTTATATATCAACGTTACGGCGGCACTAATATATAATAGACAGCGAACAGCCGTAGAAATTATATACTTATTATTCTTTTTTCGATGCAGCGCATCGTCTGATATGATGTCGGTGGGGGTAATTTCCGGCAGAAAGATAAGTGTATCTTTATAGCGTCGCTTAGCGACGATAATATCTATGTTCCTAGAAAATTGTATATTGTTCCCGCCGAATTTAAAAAGGAGGGAAATCAACGATGCCAACCGAATTAACCTACGTGTTGATCGGCATTGCAGCGTTTCTTGTGGGCGCAGTGGTATGCGGCTTTATCTGTTTCAAGCTTGGTATAAAGCACCGCATCAAGTCTGCCGAAGCTCAGTTTGAGTCTGCCGAAAAGGAAGCTGCAAGAATTATCGCTGAAGCCAATGAAAAGGCTGAAACTAAGAAGAAAACAGCGCTCGTTGAGGCGAAGGATGAGATCTATAAGCTCCGCTCTTCTGCAGAGAAGGACATCCAGCACCTCAAGAATGACACTGAGCGCGAACTGAAGGAACGCAGAAGTGAGCTTTCCCGCTCTGAACGCAGACTTCAGCAGAAGGAAGAAAATCTCGACAAGAAGACCGACAAGATGGAAAAGCTGGAAGAGCAGCTCCATGCAAAGCACAAGAAGGCGGACGAAAAGATCGCTGAGGCTGAGCAGCTCAAGGCAAGTCAGATGGATATTCTGGAGCGCATCTCGGGCTTCACTACAGAGCAGGCTAAGGATCATCTGCTGATGATGCTTGACAGCGAGCTGAGCCATGAAAAGGCAGTGAAGATCGCGGCTTATGATCAGAGGATCAAGGATGAGTGCGATGAAAAGGCTCGTCAGTATGTGTCTCTTGCTATTGCAAGACTTGCTGCGGATACTGTTTCTGAAATGGCTGTATCTGTTGTAGCTATTCCCAATGACGAGATGAAGGGTCGTATCATCGGCCGTGAGGGTCGTAACATCCGCGCACTGGAAACTCTTACAGGCGTTGATCTTATCATTGACGATACTCCCGAGGCTATCACGCTTTCCAGCTTTGATCATGTAAGACGTGAGATCGCAAGGATCGCTCTGGAGCGTCTCATCCAGGATGGTCGTATCCATCCCGCGCGCATTGAGGAAACTGTTGATAAGGCTCGCCGTGAGGTTGAGCTGCGTATCAAGCAGGAGGGCGAGCGTGCAGTTATGGAGACCAACGTAAACGGTCTCAATCATGAGCTGGTACGTCTTATCGGTCGTCTGAAGTACAGAACATCCTACAGACAGAACGTTCTCAATCATTCCATTGAGGTTGCTCATCTGGCAGGTATCATGGCAAGCGAGCTGGGTGTTGATCCCGCACTTGCAAGAAGAGCTGGTCTGTTGCATGATATCGGTAAGGCTCTCGATCACGAGATCGAAGGCTCTCATGTTCAGATCGGCGTAGATGTCTGCAAGAAGTATAAGGAAAGCCCTGAAGTTATCCATGCTATCGAGGCTCACCACGGCGATGTTGAGTGCCGCACAGTGATCGCTGCTCTCGTTCAGGCTGCCGATGCTATCAGCGCAGCAAGACCCGCAGCAAGAAGCGAGAACTACGAGAACTACATAAAGCGTCTTGAAAAGCTGGAAGAGATCTGTAACTCCTATAACGGTGTTGACAAGTCTTTCGCTATTCAGGCAGGCCGTGAGGTACGAATCATGCTGAAGCCTGAGTCCGTAAATGACGACGGCATGAAGGTGCTTGCAAGAGACATTGCAAAGCGCATCGAAAGCGAGATGGAGTATCCCGGTCAGATCAAGGTAAATCTCATCAGAGAGAGCCGTGCTGTTGATTACGCAAAGTAAATACATTGACCCCGTTTCAAACGAAGCGGGGTCTGTTTTTATGGGATAAGTCCGATATTGCGGGCGGCGATCTCCCACATATCTTCATCAAGCTCTGTTTTATTGGGATATTGCGGCAAAATGCGGCGAAGCTCGGCGATGCACTCCACGGAGTATTCATAACCTGTCCGGAGCGTCTCACGGACACCGAGTGCCCAGTAATTTGCTTTTTCCATCAATCCGCTGGGTTCGAATTCAGAACAGGCGCCTTCGATATCATAAGGAAGGCTTATGGTCTCTGCGCGCCATCTGTCGGTGTATTCCAGCACAGCGAACTGCAGATCAGTGCAGTGCTGATTGGGTGCGCCGAGAGGGCCGCTGTTAACTATGAGCCTGTTTTCGCTCTCGTATACAAGCGGTACATGGCTGTGTGCGCAGAGTATGACAGGCGCATCGATAAGCTTCAGAGTTTCTTCGAGCCGTTCCTCGGCGGGCTGCTTCTGCAGGAACTCGTAATACGGTGGATGATGGATAGCGAATATCCTTTCGTAGCCCTCAATACTGATATCCAATGTATCAGGCATGGTGGCGAGCCAATCCAGTGCCTCATTGGTGAGATTTTCATAGGTGTACAGAAGGTTGCCATTCTTGCTGCCATAGCTCCATCCGCTTGGACTTTTGTGATAATTCAGAAGGTAATCATCACGGTTGCCTTTGATAAACCATGTTCTGTAGTTTTCAGGGATGTTTCGCAGTAGCTCAACTGTTTTCATCGGGTACGGGCAATCCGTCACATAGTCTCCGAGGAAAACTATCCCGTCAATATCATTGGAGTACACCCAGTCAAGACAAGCTTCCAATGCAATATGGTTTGCATGGATGTCGCCTATTGCCGCCAATCTCATTCTCTCACCGCCTGTTAAGTTATAATATAATTTTATCCTATATCCGAAAAAATGTCAACATACAAAGATCCCCGATCTTTCGATCGGGGATGAATGTTATCGGATTGATAAATTACAGCTTTGCGATGTACTCGTTGATCTCATCGATCGCATTCTGGATAGCGGGCTCGTGGATCTCTCTCAGCTGTGTGTAGGACTGGTCACCTGTCAGGTAAACCAGGTTTGTCAGAGACTGAATAGGATTCTCTGTTGCGGAACCATCGGAAACCTCACCGAGACCGCCCTTGAAGTCGAAGATGGGGGTCAGAGGAGTGGTGTTCAGATCTGTCCAGCTGTAGTAAGCATCGAGGTTGTAATCGGACCAGCCGTAGTTCTCCTTCTGCTGAGCCTTAGCAGCTTCTCTGACTGCGGGATCCTGAGAAGCGGTTACGCAGCAGTCGAGCCATGCAGCAACACCGTTGGGGTTATCGGAACCCTTAACCCACATGAGAGCATCCTGCTTAGCAACTACATAGTGAGCGTCAGCCTGAGGATCCTTGGGGAAAGGAACGCACTTAACTTCGTCCTCAGTCCAAGCAAATCTGGAAGCGTACTTGCCGAGTGTGCCCTCGAATACCCATGTAGAACCGTCAGCATAGAACAGGATATCGCCCTTAGCCCATGCCATGGGGTTAACATTCCAGCTGTTCAGCTCATGTCTGGGGTAACGGAGATTCTCTCTCTGGAGAACGGAGAGCATATTTTCCTCTGCACGCTCAACGTTGGGATCATGCAGGTTATTTACGATAACACCTTCAACGTTACCGATCATAGGAGTACCTGTGGAGATCATGAAGTCGTTCTCGGGATTGTAGCCGTCGATAACGAACTTGTTCTCGCCGCTGTTCTGGAATGCACGAGCCATGTCGAGGAATGTATCCCATGTCCACTGGCCGTTCTCGAACAGAGTTCTAGGATCATCCAGACCTGCACCGTCGATAACGCTTGTGCGGTAGTACATAAGGTTGTTCAGGGAGATCTCATAGAATGCAGCGTAGTAGCGGCCGCCGAGCTTGAACTGCTCCATCATGTCCTTAGCGCCGTCCCACTTGCCGTTGTCAAGGTTAACAACCTCATCGATAGGCTGGTATCTGCCCTTCAGAACGCCGTAAGGGAAGTCGAGGATCTCGAAGGGGAAGAAGTCGGGAGAATCGCCGGAGGAGATAGCTGTAGCCAGCTTGTCGTAACGCTCACCGTAGGATACTACAGTGTAGTCGAAGATTCTGCCGTCACGCTCGGGATCCTTACCTGTGGTAGGAACGCCGTATGTATTCTTATACAGGATAGCAGCGGGAGTGGTCTCATCGATGTCCCACCAAGCCATCCACTCGATTCTCTCTGTTACTTCGAGGCTGGGGTTATCGAGAGATGTGGGATCCATCTCGTTAACTGCTTCGTTAACAGCAGAGTTCTCTGCGAATGTAGTTGTTGTTACAGAAGTCTGGGGAGCAACATTGCTTGTTACGCCGGGACCTGCACCTGCGCCGGAATTGGAAGCTACGCCGCCCTCGTCACAGCCTGTGAGGGAGAGGATTGTGGCAGCTGCCAGCATACCGGAGAAAATTGCCTTGAGCTTTCTCATTGGTGTGTACCTCCATAAAGTAAAATTAGTTTTTGTGTAACTCGAATTGATATCCGATTCGTCATTATCTATTATACCGCAATTCAGCCGTAATTTCAATATTTATTTCATACAGTATTCCAAGGGCATTTTTGTGCAATATCGCACACAGTAAAGTTGCAAATTTACTTAATTTAAGTGGTTTATTACTCGATTTTGTTAATTAATATTCAAGAAAACGATTACTTGACTTCTTGTGTTACGATAATAAGGAAATAGGACTTGAAAAAAACTACGAAAGATGATAGAATATATAATGTTGAATTATACTATCAAAACACAGAAAGAGGTCTTTAAATGAAATTAGGCATGGTAGGACTGCCGAATGTAGGCAAAAGTACATTGTTCAATGCGCTGACCAATGCAGGCGCTGAATCCGCAAATTATCCCTTTTGCACCATTGAGCCGAACGTGGGTATAGTTTCCGTACCTGACGAACGACTGGATGTTCTGGCGAAGATGTATGATCCCGAGAAGTTCACTCCCGCAACACTGGAGTTCGTGGATATCGCAGGACTTGTAAAGGGCGCATCCAAGGGCGAGGGTCTGGGCAATAAGTTCCTTTCCAACATCCGCGAGGTGGACGCTATCGTTCACGTTGTGCGCTGTTTCAATGATGACAACATCATTCACGTTGATGGCTGTATAGGTGCAGCAAGAGATATCGAGACAATAAATCTTGAGCTGATCTTCTCCGATATAGAGATACTGGAGCGCCGCCTTGACCGTACAAAGAAGCTGATGAAGGGCGATAAGAGCCTGCAGAAGGAAGTTGACTTCCTTGAATCCCTTATTGAGCATCTCAGCAACGGCAAGTCTGCAAGAAGCTATGATTTCAGCGATGACGAGCGCGATATCATCAAGACATCTCCGCTGCTTTCCAATAAGCCTGTCATCTATGCCGCAAACCTGTCCGAGGCTGATTTTACAGGCGATATCAACAATAATGAGGAATACAAGGCAGTGTGTGCGATTGCCGAGGAGGAGCATGCAGAGGTTCTTCCTATCTGCGCACAGATCGAAGCGGAGATCTCCGATATGGATGATGAGGACAAGGCTATGTTCCTTTCCGATCTCAATCTGGAGCAGTCGGGTCTTGCAAGAATCATCAAGACAGGCTATCGCCTGCTCGGTCTGATCTCTTATCTTACTGCTGGTCCTCAGGAGGTTCGTGCGTGGACTATCACCAATGGCACAAAGGCTCCTCAGGCAGCGGGAAAGATCCACACCGATTTTGAGAAGGGCTTTATCCGTGCCGAGATCGTGGCGTTTGACGATCTTGTTTCCTGCGGCAGCATGGCAGCGGCAAAGGAAAAGGGTCTTGTACGACTGGAAGGTAAGGAATATGTGATGAAGGATGGAGACGTTACATTGTTCCGTTTCAATGTATGATGTGAGACATTACAAGAGCGAGGTGACCCATGAATAAAGTAATTAGCGGACGCAATACAAACAGCCATAGGGTCATTGCGCTCTTTGTGGCTCAGGTGATAACAGGTGTAATGCCTGTTTTGCTGCTTATTGCATTCGTAATGTTCAAGTTGTATAATACAAAGATACTTGCAGCCATATTTATTCTGCTGATATTTTCATGCAACGTTGCGTTTTCTATTCTTGCCCATAGATATAGTATATTGCACTCGGGCGTAAAGGGCGAGCGGCAGCTGTATCGTGCAGTAAAAAAGCTGCAGGGCAACAATATAATCTTCCGCAATCTTCCTGTAAGATATAAAAGAGGGCGCTCGGAGCTTGATCTGTTGATAATCAATCACAGTGGTATAATTATTGTAGAGGTCAAGAATCATTCGGGTACTATTTCAGGCAGCTGGAAATCAGATAAGTGGATGCAGAAGAAATTTTACCGCGATGGAAAGACCACCTCTCAGGAGATGGATAACCCCATCAAACAGATGCGCAGGCAGCGTGATATCGTAAAGAGCATCCTCAATGCTGCAGGCGAAAATGTATGGATAGATACTGTGTTGTATTTTTCTTCCCCCAATGCAAAGCTGAGGCTTTCGCTGAGGGAGAATGATTATCTTTGCTCCAGCGATGCAGAGCTTCTGAACTTCCTTGAGGAATACAAGGGCGGCGAGACGCTGTCCATGTCCCGTATGCAGAAGATAGCAGAGATACTCAAAACAGCGGCAGAAGATATCTGATCCGCAAGACGATCAAAAATATAATCCCGTCTTTTCTTTCGGTAAAGACGGGATTTTTGCTTGCGTTATTTACTTTGCCATGATCTCGCACAGCTTGTTAGTGAATTCAACAGGATTTTCGATCGGCATACCCTCGATCAGCAGTGCCTGAGAGTACAGGATATCCGCATACTCCGCAACAGCATCCTTGTCGGTCTCGTAGAGGGACTTCAGCTTTGCAAAGATGGGATGCTCGGCGTTGATCTCCAGTATCTTCTGAGCCTTAGCAGCCTGCGACTGTTCATCGGGCATTGCGGAGAGCACCTTCTCCATCTCAACGGAGAGCATGCCCTCGCTGGTGATGCAGACGGGGTGAGTTTTAAGGCGCTGTGAAAGCTTTACAGCCTTTACTTTGCCGTCCAGCTTTTCGGTCATGAAGCCGAAAAGCTCCTTGCTGTCCTCCTCTGCCTTTTTGATCTCTTCCTTCTCAGCTTCGGTCTCCAGTCCGAGATCATCGGAGGATACGGACTTGAACTCCTTGCCTTCAAAATCATGCATCATCTGCACGGTGAACTCGTCAACGTGATCGGTGAAGTAAAGTATTTCATAGCCCTTGTCCTTCAGCAGTTCGGTCTGAGGCAGGCTCTCTATGCGTGCAACGGAAGAACCGCTTGCGAAATAGATGTACTTCTGCTCCTCCTTCATGCGGGAAACATACTCCTCAAGAGTTACAAATCCGCCTGTGAAGCTGCTCTTGTAAAGCAGCAGATCCTGCAGACTTTCCTTGTTTGCACCGAAGCTCTCGTAGATGCCATACTTGATCTGGGTTCCAAATGCCTCCCAGAATTTCTCGTATTTCTCGCGGGAGTTGTTGCGCAGCTTTTTAAGCTCATTTTTGATGGATTTTTCAAGGCTCTTAGCGATGAGCTTGAGCTGTCTGTCGTGCTGCAGCATCTCACGGGAAATGTTGAGCGAAAGATCCTCGCTGTCCACCAGACCTCTTACAAAGCCGAAATAATCGGGCAGCAGATCACCGCACTTATCCATTATCATTACGCCGCTGGAATACAGCTGCAGACCCTTTTCAAAGTTCTTGGAATAATAATCATAGGGTGCCTTTGCAGGAATATACATCAGTGCGGTATATGTCGCAGTACCCTCGGTCTTTGTGTGGATGTGCGCAAGAGGCTCTTCGTAATCGTAGTACTTATCCTTGTAGAAGCTGTTGTAGTCCTCGTCCTTCAGCTCGGTCTTGGACTTCTTCCATATAGGAGTCATGCTGTTGAGAGTCTCGGTTACGATCTCCTTTTCGTATTCGTTCTCGCTGCCCTCCTTCAGCTTTTCGTGCTCGGAATCCATCAGAATGGGGTAACGGATATAATCGGAATACTTGCGGATAAGGGACTTGATCTTGTAGGGCTGCAGGAATTCATCATAGTTTTCTTCATCGGCGTTGTCCTTTATCTCAAGGATGATCTGTGTGCCGTAGGAATCCTTGTTTGCCTCCTGGATGGTGTAGCCGTCAACTCCCTCGCTCTGCCACATATATGCTTCGTCGCTGCCATATGCCTTGGAGATAACAGTAACTTTCTTTGCCACCATGAATGCGGAATAGAAACCTACACCGAACTGACCGATGATATCCACATCCTCGGTCTTTTCATTTTCTGTCTTGAATGCGAGAGAGCCGCTCTTTGCGATGGTACCGAGATTGTTTTCAAGCTCCTCCTTTGTCATGCCGATGCCGTTATCGGTGAGGATGAGCTTTCTGTCGGCCTTATCAGCCTCGATGCGGATTGCCATATCGGAACGGGTGATGCCGATGTTCTCGCTCATGGATTTGAAATACAGCTTGTCCATGGCGTCACTGGCGTTAGAGATAAGCTCACGCAGGAATATCTCCTTGTGAGTGTAGATGGAATTGATCATCATCTCAAGCAGGCGCTTGGATTCGGCCTTGAATTGTTTTGTTCTCATTGAAATCAGCTCCTTGATGTTCTTTATAATATCGCGGTATTCAGCCGTGTCATACATTTTTAGCACTCTCCGAATAAGAGTGCTAAAATAATTATAGCACGTTTTTGCAAAAAATCAAGGGGGTTTATTGAAATTTAGATGAAAAAGGGGTATAATATATGTATATCTAAACAAAACGCCCCTAAAATGCAATGACCCCGAAAGGAAAAAACTATGGAAGCCGCACTTATAATCGCATTTCAGGCAGTGGTAATGTTTATACTGCTGTTTTTCGGATATTTTCTGTACAAGTCAAAGATGCTTTCAGACGAAAGCACAAAGCAGCTTTCTGCCATTACGCTTACCATTGTAAATCCTGTTGTTATCTTCAATTCATACCTGATGGATTTCAATACTGAGCTGCTGGCGGGTCTTGGTATATCAACGTTGCTGGGTGCAGTTGCGCATCTTGTTCTGATACTTGCATCCCATATCGCAGTAAAAAAAGGCAGAGATAACTTTGAGATAGATCGCTTTGCCATCATCTACTGTAACTGTGGATTCATGGGTATACCGCTCATCAAAGCCACCTTTGGCGATGAGGGCGTGTTTTATCTAACAGGCTTTATCACTATGTTCAACCTGTTTATGTGGACTCATGGCACACTGCTTATGAGCGGCAAAAAAACTCAAGGTATCAAGGAGACTGCAAAAACCTTCGGAAAAGTACTGCTGTCTCCCGCTATACTTGCTATAATTATCGGTATGGTGTTCTTCTTTACGGGACTGCGGCTGCCATCCATCCTGCAGACTCCCCTTGATTATGTGGGCAGTCTGAATACTCCGCTTGCTATGATAGTATCGGGTGCGACAATTGCCAAAGCGGGACTTCTGCGCGGCTTTAAATGCGGCAGAGCCTATTATGTCCAGATATTCAAGCTGTTGGCTGTGCCTGCGCTGCTTGCGCTGGCTTTCGTGCCGTTGGTAAAGCTGGGAGTCTCCATGACAGTCATCAACACCATACTGATAGCTTCCGCAGCCCCCACTGCATCGGCTACGATAATGTTCTCCTATCGTCACGGCAGGGATGAAGCTTATGCCTCGGGGCAGTTTGCGCTTTCCACCATAGCAAGCATGGTGACTATGCCGCTGATACTGATGCTTTCTGCATTTTGGGCAAATATCCTCGGAGTTGTGTAAACGTTCACAAAACTGCGCAAAACAGCTAATTTCAACAGTGCAAATTTGTCTATTTTGTGTGTTGCAAAATGGTCTCCAAAATGATATAATTAGATTGTAATAAATTTGCAAGACAGTATAGTAGCTGAATGGCTAACATACTTCTTAATATATTTTCCCCAATTATTTTGCCGTACATAAACCGCTTTTCCCCAAGCGGACGGCGCATTGTTTGAGTTGCCGCAGACACCCCCTTGTCTGCGGATTTTTTTTGTTTTGCTGTGAAAACGGCGCTGTTACGCGGATGTAACATACTTTTGCGCGGATGTAAAGAACTTGTGCTGGACTTTTTGTGCGGCATGGAGTATCATATTGATACAACAGGAAGGAGGCAGACCATGAAATTCCACGAAAAACTTGTCAGTCTGCGCAAATCAGAAGGATTCACGCAGGAGCAGCTTGCAGAAAAGCTGAATGTATCACGGCAGGCTATATCCCGATGGGAATCAGGTGAATCGGCGCCGGATATGTATAATCTTTCTGCAATATGCAGATGCTTTGG
The DNA here is from genome assembly GCA_045612645.1 of Oscillospiraceae bacterium. Lineage (GTDB taxonomy): Bacteria > Bacillota > Clostridia > Oscillospirales > Ruminococcaceae > CAG-115. The sequence continues at coordinate 24,220 of JAZKZL010000058.1, read as the reverse complement.
CGTTACATCAGATTACCTCATAAACGATGACTATATCAGCGACGAGGATACGCCGATAGCCCGCAAAAAGAACGATGAGATAAGCTCGGTAAGAGAAAAACGCAGAAATCTGCACCTTATATCGGGAATATGCTTCGTGATCGCATGGATGTGTTCGGTATATGGCATTATCAATGCTGAAATAGGTGTACAGCTATGGCTGTCTGCCGTTACATGTGTGCTTACTGCCGTTTCGGCGGTGTTCCAGTTCATATGCTTTTTCAGAAAATAACATAATTTTTCATTTGCCGTGCAACCTTTTTGCACGGCACTTTGTTTTATTAGCAGAATGAAGCTTCACGAAACTCACCAGGACCATTCCGAAAGGAGTAAAAAATGAAAAAGTATTTGTCAATTCTCATGGCGGCGGTGCTGTTGACTTCTATGGCAGGCTGCGCACATGATGATCCGCTGATAATCACTGAAACCATCGAAGGAACATCTGAATCCGTTACAGATACCCCTGATACCTCAGCGGTCGCCACTGCACCGTATATTGGTTCGGATATCGTAAGCAACGGAGAGGGCGGTACTACGCACAGAGAGATAAAGTCCGATGATTCGTTCTCTCCTGCTGATGGCGGCACAGGCTTTCTGGAGGGCATTTTCGGCGGTTTCACAGACAAAGCCGAGGAGGCTGTTGCTGATGATTATTTCGCTTATGCAGATGCCGTGGAAGCACCAACCGCTGCTGCAGGCGATATAGGCGGCTTTGCGACTGATATCTGGATAGAGCCTGATCCCTACATTGATCCCGATTATGTTTATGTAGAGCCGCAGGCAGGCCTGCTTACGGGCGGCGAGTGGAACGATAATGAAAACTGGCACGACTGGGTATCGCTCTATCAATCTCATGAGGGCTGGAACGAATACCGTGACTTGTGGCGCATAAGCTTCGATCACCGTATTTCAGTCAAGGTCACCACTGACGACGGAACTCCCGTTGAGGGGGCTACTGTTCTCACCGATGAATTTGCCGCAGTAACAGACAACAACGGCATGGCGTATCTGTTCTATGACAAAGAAGATGCCCCTGAATACGTTACCGTGAACTATATGGATATGGAAACGAAGCTGGATGGCATATCAGGAGACACTGAGCTCGAATGTTCTCTTGGAAACCTTGCACTCAGCAACGAAAAATACCTTGATCTCATGCTGATGGTGGACACCACAGGCTCTATGTCCGATGAACTCATGTATCTTCAGGAGGAGCTGCGTGATATGGTGGAGAGGGTCGCTGATGAAAATGCAAATCTCCCGATAAGAGTGAGCGTGAATTTCTACCGTGATGAGGGCGATGATTACATTGTGCGCTCTTATCCTTTCACATTTGAGCTGGACAATGCGGTAGGTTCCATCATGGAACAGCAGGCAATGGGCGGCGGAGATACTCCCGAGGCAGTACACACCGCACTGGATGTAGCTGTCAACGAGCATGACTGGGATGAGAACGCAGTAAAGCTGATGTTCCTTGTGCTGGATGCTCCGCCTCATGAGGATGCTCAGATCGTAGATGAGACCAACAAGCTCATCGCTATGGCGGCAGCGCAGGGAATACGCATAATTCCCGTGGCATCCAGCGGTATCGACAAAGCTACCGAATATCTGTTGAGAACGATGGCGTTCACAACAGGCGGCACCTACACTTTTCTTACCGATGACAGTGGTATCGGTGGCTCCCACATCGAGCCTACCATCGGTGATTATCAGGTGGAAAAGCTGAATGATATGATGGTGCGTATTATCAACGAATACTTTGAATAATATCGAATTCTAAATGACTCTTAAAGAAATAATCGTCCGTTCTGAAAAGGGCGGACATTTTTCTGCCATATTTCCTTAAAATTTCACAATACACAGGTTTTTTGGTTGAAATTCCGTGCAGAATATGGTATACTTAATAATGTATATGTATGTCTACAATTATACCATTCTGATATATCAAGAGACACTTTAAAGAAAGGAAACAAAATCACACGATTTACGGATAAGCTATGCCCCGTATGCAGAATCAAATTTACAGATAAAGATGATGTGGTAGTATGTCCCGAATGCGGCACGCCGCATCACCGCGCATGCTATAACGAAACAGGCAGCTGCGGTGTAGGCGGCTATCATGCGGAAGGCTTTGTGTGGAACGGAAAACTGCCCGATGAGCTGGAAACAGTCAGAACGGAATACCCGAAGGACAGCTTTGATCCTCATCATGCGGAATATCCCGGTGGCTCCGAGTATACTACCGATACCATGCCTGAGATAGAAGAACTGAAGGGCATACCAAGCCAGTATTTTGAATTTTACCGTGAGATACGCAGCGTAACTGACGACGAAGAACGCGGCAAGGACGGGGTCTCGGGCAAAGAGCTATGCCATTTTGCCGGCAGATCTATCGTTCATTACGCTCAGGCATTTTCTGCATTCCGAAAGGGCGTTATGAAAAACGGAAAACGTCAGCCGGTAAAGGCGTTTTTCAATGTGTGCGCAGGCTTTTTCATGCCTATACATCAGTTTTATCGCAGGATGGATTTTCTCGGCATACTGCTGCTGATCTTTTCTGCTATAACGGCTTTGCCCCAGCGATTGCTCATGTACGATGCGGAGTATGCAACCATTGAATTCACTGCGGCAATGACATCAACACTTGATACGCTTGCCTTTATCTCGAATCTGGTAAGTTTCGGTGTCACCATGCTGATGTGTGTGTTCGGGGATTATATCTACTATCGGTTTTGTGTGCGTAGGATAAAGAAGATACGTTCCCGTTATGACGATGGGAAAGCTCAGGGTTATTACACGGCGCTTACCGAAAGTGGTGCTCCTTCAAAGCTGAGGATCGTTATCGGCATCCTCGCTTACCTGCTGGTGGTTCAGCTTGTTGCCCGCTTGCCGGGACAGATACTTCTGTAATTATATGAAAAAGGACGGAAATAAAATGAAACTCATTATACAGATACCCTGCTTTAACGAGGCAGAGACACTTGATGTTACAATAAACGATCTTCCTCGCCATATTGATGGTATCGATGAGATCGAGTATCTCATCATCAACGACGGCAGCACCGACAACACTGTCGAGCGGGCAAAGGAGCTTGGAGTTCACCATATCGTGAGCTTCGTGCATAATCGCGGACTTGCAAAAGGCTTCATGGCTGGTATCGATGCCTGTCTCAGACTGGGCGCGGATATCATCGTCAACACTGACGCAGATAACCAGTACAGCGGTCACGATATCGAAAAGCTGGTTCGTCCTCTGCTTGAGGGCAAGGCGACTATGGTCATCGGCAATCGCCGCACTGACTCTATCGAGCATTTCTCTCCGCTGAAGAAGAAATTTCAGAAGCTCGGCAGCAGCGTAGTGCGCAAGGCAAGCGGTACGGATGTGGTGGATACCACCAGCGGCTTCCGTTCTTACACAAGAGAAGCGGCTATGCATCTTAACGTGCTTTCCGACTACACCTATACACTGGAAACTATCATCACCGCAGGCGCAGACCGTTCGAAGATCATGTCGGTGGATATCAACACTAATCCCGAACTGAGAAAGAGCCGCCTGTTCAAGTCTATGTGGGGATATATCAAGCGCTCCAGCGGCACAATTATCCGCAACTATGTGATGAGAAAGCCGCTCAAGACCTTCCTTGGCATTGCATCGGTTTTTGTTGTTCTTGCGTTGGCTCTCGGTATCAGATTCGTCGTGTATATGTGCCTTGGAGACGGCAGCGGACACATCCAGTCTCTTGTGCTTATGGCGGTGCTTGCTATAGTTGGAATTCAGATCGGTATATTCGGCCTGGTTGCGGATGCTATCTCGGGTTGCCGCAAGGTAATGGATGAAACTCTTTTCCATGTAAAGAGAATAGAATACAACAACACGGACTGTAAGAATTATAATGTCTGCAGCTACTCAAAAGAGGAAATCAATAAGTAATGAAAGAAAAACTTGAGCGTTTCTATTCCACCTTTGGTGACAGAGGTGTGATGTTCATCCTGTTTGCCTTTTCCGTGGTTGTCCATGCACTGCTTTCACTGTATATGGAGCTGCCTGCGGTAAACCCTGACGAAATAGGCGTTGCAAGCATCGGCGCTTTCTATGCAGGCAAGGACTGGTCGGGCATCATGTACCCGATAGGCTATTATTATGGCTATGTTCAGGCTATATTCTATCTGCCGCTGTTTCTGGTGTTCCATTCGCCGTATGCCCTGTATAAGGCAATGCTGGTGATGAACGGCGTGCTGATTAGTTTCATTCCCATGATATCATACCACCTCGCTGCGAAAATAGGCGTGCCTAAGGTGTGGCAGAAGATCGTTATTGCTTTGAGCTGCGGCTTTTACATCACCTACATAGCCCATTCCAAGTTTATATGGAACGAGGCTATTTCCAGCCTGCTGCCGTGGGCGCTGATATGGTGCGTGTATATGGCGTGGGACAGAAAGAATCCCTATTCAAAATTCAGCTTTTCAATGCTTACAGGATTTATGTGTGCTATCTGCTATGGCGCTCATTCCAGACTTATTGCTGTGGTGATAGCACTTTCGCTCACCGTGCTGATAGCAAGATTCCTTTTCAAAGAGAAGATACTCAATCTTCCCGCATTCTTCCTGACCATGCTGGTGTCGTTCACGACAGAATACTTTTTGCGCCATCTGATCCAACAGAACGTCTGGCGAGGTGAGCCTGTGGGCAACACTGTTGAAGGTGGCATAGAAAGAATCAGCGGCTTGCTGGAGCCAGAGGGTTTTGGTCAGTTCATTGCAACATTGTTCGGTCATCTGTACACCTTCTGCACATCCACGCTTGGCCTTGGTACAATAGCGATCTGCATATTCGTGATACTGTGCTTTTCGCGTCTCAGTGAATATTACACCAACAAAAAGACCGCGCGCAGCGAAGATAACACTCAGGTATACGAGCCTGTAAAGCACAAGTACAGCCTGCGCCTTATGGTATTCGGTATATATGGTTTTTTGGCAGTTGGAGGCTCTCTGCTGCTTTCAGTGCTGTATAAATTCAATTCAAGTCAGTTCGGAGATATCAAGGATCTCATAATCTTCGGAAGATACACTGATAACGCAGCTCCGTTGGCGGTATTTCTGGTGCTGGCTTTCATCTATCTTTATGGCAGCAACATACGTCTGATCATTGGCGGTGCCGCAATATACGCCTATGTCTGTTTCGGATTCTTCAGCGTTTCATATCCCATGGTAATGAAAGGCGGCTCCTACAGAGAATCTCCCATCCTCGGACTGCTGCCCTGGCGCATCGGCGAGGATATCACCGAAAGCTTTTCGGAGATGAGCTTCATGATCATGACCTCAATGGTGTTTACGATGTTTGCTGCAATGATAGTGTGCCTCAGCTGTACGATGCGTTTCAAGACGCAGCTTACATCCGTGCTTGTCTGCGGAATATTCACTTACACCACTCTTTTCGTAAGCTTCAACTATTTGCCTATGAGAGCGGAAGAAAATCTCACAAAGACTGCTCCTGTAAAGGAAATATGCGAATATCTTTACAATGACTCCGCTTCTCCTCAGATAGTGATGTATCAGACGGCATCAAGAACTGCCGCTCTTGTGCAGTTTCTCAATCCTAAGACGGAAGTGCGGCTGATCCGCAAGGCGTCCAATCTTCCCGAAAACGGAATAATCATTCTCGATAATGGCACCGAGATACCTTACAATCCCAGCAATTACGACGTTATCTGTACCACAAAGGATTTCACCGTTCTTGCATGCGGTCAGTACGCAAGGGACTATATCAAATACAAGAACACTGCAAACTAAGTGTTCAGGTTTGTCCGGAGGAATTATATGAGTAAGACTACATCAAAAGCGAGCTTCCTGAAGACGGATGCATTTGTGATGCTTTGTATGTATTTCGGCGCATTGTTGATACATTCGCTTATGGCGTTATGTGTAACTATATTCAATCTTACGCCCGACGAATACAGCGTGGCGGCTATAGCAGCATATATAAACGGCTATGATTGGTCCTCCACTGTTTCAACGGGTGGCTACTACGGATATTTTCAGGGACTTTTCTATACGCCTGTATTCCTGCTGACAGACGACCCGTATATGCAGTATAAGCTGATGATCGGCATCAACAGCATATTTATGAGCTTTGCTCCCGCGATCATTTATTATCTCAGCAGAAAAATGTTTGATGTGGGCAAGCTGCCTTCAATGCTCTTTTCAGCAATATGCGGTCTTTATCCTTGCTATATGCTGCTGACAAAGTATACCTGGAATGAGACGCTTTGCAACATCATGCCGTGGTTCTTTCTGTTGGTGGCGTATAAAGCAATGGACTGCAACACCACATGGAAAAAGCAGCTGTTTTCTGTGTTGGGCGGATTGATACTGGTGGCGGGCTATGCAACGCATGGACGTATGCTGGCTCTTATGGCAGGCGGAATCGTAACAGTTCTGATAGTGTTCTTCTTTATGAAAAAGAAGGTGTTTGCATTTACAGGCTTCTTTGCAAGTATCGCAGCGGGTTTTGTTGCAGATATGCTGCTCAAAGACTTTTTCCAGGATAAGCTGTGGCTTGTAAACCAGCTTGATAAAACGCCTACAAACACTATCGAAAAGATGATTTCCCGTATCTTTTCCATGGATGGAGAGACTATAGGCAATCTCGTCCGTGCATTAGTGGGACATTTCTTCTACTTCATCACTTCCACATGGGGATTCGGTGCCATCTGCGTGGTGCTGATAATTGCTGCCATCGTGTCGTTTTTCAAGCGCAGAGCGGCAATTATAAAGTATCCCGAAAAGGAGTTGGAGGCATATCTTTCTGATAAAGAGGCTATACTCTCTCTCTTCGCTTTCCTTGTTATGGGAGCGGTTTTTGTGGTAAGCGTTGCATTCAAGGCAACTTCCACAGTATTGGATGAGCGTATGGATACCCTTATCTACGGCAGATACACCGAGGTGTTCTATCCTATAGCAATATTCACCGCATTAATGCTTATTTACCGCAGAAAGCTTACAATCGTTCACTCTTTTGGTGCCCTGGGATTTGCAGCGGCGATAAACGTGCTCACAAAGCTTATCGTTGCTCCTAAGGTGGTGGCAGGCGAGAGAATGGTATCTGCGATGATCCTTGGAGTAGCACCCATGCGTTATGGCGAGGCGATCAAGGATCTCATAACAGACGAGACCTTCCTGAAGCTCATTATCACCAACATGAGCATGCTGTTCATCTTTATTATCATACAGCTGATGCATAAGAAGGGCAGTGAGCTGTATAAATTTTATGCGTTCCCTTTGGCTGCGCTTTTCATTTATACTAATGTTTATGGCTATATGAACTACACAATGCCCCAGTCAAAGAATGCCGCTGCAGGCGCTCGTTACATGAATGAAGCGATCAGTATGATAGACGGAAGTGCAGATTCTGTAGTATGCTATGCGGTGGCGAAAGAGCGTTATGTCAAGGCGCAGTTCCTGTTCCCGGATATGGAGTTCATTCTGGCAAGCAATATGGCCGCTCTCAACAAAATGGAAGAGCGTCCTGATTATATCGTTGCGGACAGAGAGGATAATCTGCATTTCTGGATAAGAGATGTATATCTTGTGGGAGATATCAACAATAATATGCAGCTCTATGCTTGCACCGATAAGGCTTATGCTGCTGCCAAAGAAAATGGTCTTGATATATCGGCAAACGGTATAATCCAATATAAGGGAGACACTATCCCTGCCACAGCTACTGTACAGAGGCACGGAATATCCGCTCTTATGCCTGATAACTCTGCTGTTTATACGAATTATCTCACGCTCTATAAGGCGGGAGTCTACACCTTTACTTGTGAGGGTGATAGGATCGACAGCGGCGATATCGTAGTCACCATCACTGCGGATAAGGGTAGTACCGAGCTGGAGCCGACATCTGTTACACGCTCCGAGGATAAGCTGGTTATTACTCTGACTGCCACAGAAAAGCTTTCCAATGTCCGCTTGAAGCTCTCTAATCAAAGCGGCGATGATGTGGTTTTGAACAGCATGATCGTTGAAAAGGATAAAGAGACCAGCTTATACAGCCTGGCAAGCGGCGTCGAATACGCAAGACCTGTTGCCTGACAGGAGGCCGCTATGCCTATAATAAACAAAACCGAAAAGCGCAGCTCGCCCGCAAGAACGCTTGTGGTGGGATTCCTGCTGATAATCGCAGCTGGAACGCTGCTGCTGTGGCTGCCATTCTCCTCGGCAGAGGGTGAGACCACGCCTCTGTTCGACTGCTTGTACACTGCCACCTCGGCAACCTGTGTAATAGGCTTTACAGCCGTAGATACGCTTTCCCACTGGAGTCTTTTGGGACAGATAGTGATAGCGCTGCTGATACAGATAGGCGGTCTTGGATTCGTTACGATAATCACATTCTTCAACATCGCTGCAGGTAAAAAGCTTGGCTACCGCACTATCGCAGATGCTGCCGACGGACTTACCGAAAGCAATTTTGAAGGCGGCAGAAGCATATTCATAAGCATTGTTAAATATTCGCTCATATTCGAGCTTTGCGGAGCGATTATACTGGCAATAACATTCATCCCTGAATACGGTGCATACGGAATATGGGTGAGCATATTTATCAGCATCTCAGCTTTCTGTAATGCAGGCTTTGACCTGATGGGAGCAGATGGTGCAGGAAGTCTTATCGGTTTCAACGATCAGCCGCTGGTCATCATGACAGTCGCTCTGCTTGCGATAGTCGGCGGTCTGGGCTTTGTTGTATGGGAAAATTTCATCAACATCAGGAAAGTGAAGAAGCTCAGTCTCCATTCGAGAGTAGTGCTGATGATGACAGGCATTCTTTTGATATTCGGAACGCTGTTCTTTCTGCTTTCCGAATGGAAAAATCCCGCCACTCTGGGCAATATGGATTTCGGACAGAAACTGATGAATGCTTTCTTCTGCAGTGCTACGGCACGAAGTGTAGGCTTCAATAGCGTTCCCGTTTCCGAAATGACGGATTTCTCGCTGTTCGGCACGATACTGCTCATGTTCATAGGCCCTGCGCCCGCATCTACAGGCGGCGGAATCAAGGTTACCACAGTCATGGTAATGGTTATGACCGTAGTTTCGTACATACAAGGCAAGAACGATGTGGAATTATTCCACCATAAGATCGATAAGCTTATAGTATACCGCACGCTTGTTGTGACGGTACTTTCAATGACAGCAGTTTCGCTTTGCTTTGCAGGAGTATTCTGTACTCTGCCTAATACCGCTGACGCTCCCGATGCGTTAAGCTGCCTGTTCGATACCGTCGCTGTGTTTTCCACGGCAGGGCTTACAACAGGCGCGGCAGCCAGTGTAAGCACCGTAGGCAGATGTTTGTTGCTCATAACTATGTTTGCAGGACGCGTGGGTCCTGTTTCGCTGATAATGTCGCTCACGATGAACAGCGCCAAACGCAAGAACATCGTTGTACCCGACGGTCAGATATTCATTGGCTAACACCTCAAGAAAGGATCATTGATATATGGATAATTTTGAAACCTTTGCGCTGGGAAAGCTCACCATGTATGTGTCGGATGACCATCGTTTCGGCACCGATGCGTTTCTGCTTGCCTATTATGCAAACGTTAGACCCGACAGCGTTGTGTGTGATCTGTGCACAGGCTGCGGCATAATCCCGCTGATATTTTGCAAGAATATAATGCCGCATCTTGTTTATGCTGTGGATATTCAGGAGGAGGCAATCACTCTACTGCGCCGCTCCGTGGAAAAGAACCACCTTGAAAATACGGTTCAGCCCATCCTGACAGATCTGAGAGAGCTGTCTCAGGATATCCTTGCATTTGAATCGGTGGATATCGTAACCGCAAATCCCCCCTACATGACCAGCGGAAGCGGATTTGAAAAGATGTCCAGACCGCAGGCTATCGCACGCCATGAGCTTATGTGTACAGTGGACGATGTATGCAAGGCGGCAGGCAAGCTGCTGAAATACGGCGGACTTCTGAAGATGTGCCACCGTCCCGAGCGCCTTGCCGACGTCATCAATGCGATGCGAGAAAACAAGATTGAGCCTAAGAGCATCACATTTGTACATAACAGCATACTTGACAAGCCGTGGCTGTTCCTTATTACAGGAAAGAAGGGCGCAAAATCGGGCATGATCGTGGAAAAGCCTATGATCCTGCGTAATGACGATAAATCCTATACAGAGGAGTATTCACGCCTTTATGAATGATACAGGAAAGCTGTTTGTGGTAGGTACGCCGATAGGAAATCTCTCGGATTTCAGCCCTCGTGGCATAGAAACGCTGGAAAATGTGGATTATATTGCTGCGGAGGACACGAGAGTATCTTTGCGACTACTCACTCATTTCGGCATTAAAAAGCCTATGCTGAGCTACTACAAGCCGCATGAGGCAGAAAAAAGTGCTAAAATATTAGAGCTTCTCGCCGAGGGCAATGATGTTGCACTCGTTTCGGATGCGGGAATGCCTTGCATCTCGGATCCGGGAGTTTATCTTGTGCAGAAATGCTATGAAACAGGCATTGCGGTGGAAGTGATACCATCCTGTAATGCGGCTGTGGCGGCTGTGGCGATAAGCGGCATAGATACGTTACGCTTCGCATTTGAGGGTTTTTTGCCCGTGAATAAAAAGGAGCGTACCGAGCGTCTGGATGAGATAAAAACGCTCCCCCACACGCTGATATTCTACGAGGCTCCGCACAAGCTGAGAAAGACTCTCGAGGATATGGCGGAGGCGTTTGGCGGCGACAGATTCTGCGCCCTGTGTCGTGAGCTTACTAAGATACATGAGGAAGTCATCCGCGGCACGCTTGCCGAGCTGTGCGACTATTATAAGGAACTGGACCCCCGCGGTGAATATGTCGTAGTAGTCGAGGGTGCAAAGCCATCGGAATCGCAGGAATTCACTCTGGAACAGGCTGCGGCGCTTGCACGTCAGCTTGCCGCAGGGGGAGAAAAGCTCTCCGATGCCTGCAAAAAGGCAGCAAAGCAGACAGGTTTCTCCAAGCAGGAGATATATAAGCTTGCGCTGGAGGGATAACAATGAAAAAGTGTTGGCTTGTACTGTTAGCGGCGATTGCGCTGCTGACAGGATGCAGTAATTACGCTCCCGAAGATCCCGTTTTCGGCGAGGGTACGGAATATCGTTTGCTGGAACTTTCGTTCAAAACAGACAGTGAAGTGCAATGGTATGGTGCTAATGAGATAAGGATAGCTGACGGCGATTACGGATATATGACCATAACATACACCGAAATTGAGGAGGAAATTTCCTCTCCGATGGAGGATATAAGCCATATTGCCGAACTGCAGAACTCGTTACAGGAAGCCTATGCATACAATGAGGATGCGGAATGTACATCCAAACAGACAGAGGGCAAGGCGAAAATAGACGGCTTATCCGTGGACACCGCACTGTGCTATCTGAATATCGCCCTGCCCGATGATGAAGATCATTTCCGACAGTATGTTGAAATGGCAAAGTTCAGCTCTGAGCGTTTCAGCTATACAATAAGCTATGCAGGCTATGTGGATAACGGACTATCATTTAATGAGCATAAGGAAAGGGCAAAGAATATCTACCATGGCATCGAAATAGAGCCTGTTCCCGTAACAGAATACAGCAACTTTACAGATGATTGGTCTGATATCTCGGCAGAAAAGCCGCTCCCTACCGATAAGCGCCATTACTTTCAGAACGGACTAACGTTTATGCTGCCCGAGGAGTATGTTTCACAAACGGAAGTCAATTCTTCTGACGACACTTATGGATGCTACAACAACGATGGATCATTATCCTTAGTATATCACTACAAGCTACCATCCAAAAACTACATCCACTGTTATGATGAACTGGAATATATACGGTGGTGCGTTTCATACACCCCGTTAGTGATACATGAGCTGCGGCGAATAACCGTCAACGGAATTGAAATGGTATATATCAGCGCAGAGGAGAATGATGCTCTGATATTTAACGGCAAAGGCGAAGGTGATTACTATCATATAAGCATCGACAACACCTGCGAACGTGATCTCACAAGCCTTATACTGAACAGCATCGCCTTTGCGGAGGAAGAACTGTCTACCGAAGGCAGCTTATTAGGACGTGGCGATAGCTATACTCGTGGTGCAGTCTCCTTTCGTACGGAGCTGGATGTGAGCGAGAATCTGCACAGCACTCATATAAGCGACAAGGCTTATGACGGTAGCTTCGCAGTTTACTGTGATGAATATGCTCCTGAGGATATTCCGTCTTTTCAGGAACAATATCAAGGGATCATAAACAACTATATGGACTTTGATGGCTATCAGGAAGGCTGGACAGCGGACTATACTCTTGATGAAAGAACTGTAATGATAGATGGGCACGAAGCTGAGGCTATGACGCTCGTGATAGAAGCCTACCGCCCTGAACGCGGACGCTCATGGTATTTCGTGGAGGAGGCTCACCTGTTCGTTGGCGGTAAGTTCTATGCAGTACAATATATCTATGACACCATGCGTGATGACCTTGTCTATACCTATGACCCTGAGCGTGACGATGCTGATATTGATGAGATAAAACAGCGTGCATTGACCATGTATGACTGGATAACAATAAACCAATAAGCACAAATCCAAATACGAAAGGAAGTACCATTATGAACGAAAAGAATAACCAGTTTGTAAAGACTCTGCTGCCCATCATCGGCGCAGTTCTGGTAGTTGCAGGCGCTATCGCCTATATCTGCCTGAAGCTCGCAGATGAGCTGAAGTATCAGGAAAAGTGGAAGGACTACGACGAGTGCGGCTGGCACTGATCTGTCCTGAAAAGCAATTGACCGCATGGCACGGAAATTCCCTGCCATGCGGCTTTTTTGTCCCCCTTTCATTGACAGAAAGCTGTATTTGTGATACAATAATAATATATATCAACTTTTACAATGGGAGGTGTACGGTATGCAGTGCGGAAGATGTGGACGTGAATTCGACTACGGCAAGCAGGATTTCTGCGGCTACTGCAAGACCGTCCACACGCCCGAGGGTGAGCCTATAAGGGATATCATCGGGGTTGTGGGATATATCGCTCAGCGTTTCGGCCCCGAAGTGTTGCTGAATGCGAGACGTACCGATGCACTGGTGGCTGATATCTTCCCGAAAGAGACCGCCATCCGCAGGCAGATATTCGTAGCGCTTTACGACGGCTGCGCAAAAAAGCTGATCGGCGTTAAAGGTAAAACCTTTGAGGTGCGTTGTGCAGCTGCTGCAAGATGCGTGAAATCCCTGCGTGACGAGGTGGGATTGAAAGGCAAATACGCCGCCGACGCTGTTGAGGCGATCGGTCAGGCTCTGGGCTGCGAGATCGCATTCAAGCGCCCTGAGGCTACTCCGATATCCGTCGCCGAGGAAAAGAAAAACATCACCGACGCCGCGGAGCAATACAGCCTCGGCAGGCATTTTGACAGAATCAAGGACTATGACCGTGCGATATACTGGTTCGAGCAATCGGCTCTTCAGGATTGCGGAGAGGCTCAGTATTATGTGGGCTTCTACCGTCTGGAGGGCAGAGGCGGCGCACAGGATGTAAATCAGGCATGGGAATGGTTCCTGCGTGGAGCAGAAAACGGTGTTCCTGCGGCTCAGCACATGGCGGCGCAGTTCCTTGCAGAGGGTATCTCCTGCGAAAGAGACGAAACGGCTGCGTTCAACTGGTTTATGGAGGCTGCAAGGGCAGGCTATGATGAGGCGATAAATGTAATTGCCCTGTGCTACGAAAACGGCGTTCACGTTATGAAAAATCCCGAGGTTGCCGCAAAATGGCGCAACGGCACCATACATACAGATGAATACACCGAGGAACGAAACGAACAGCCACAGCCCCTGTCCGATGACGGAGAGGAGCTTTATCAGTCCGCCCGTCATTGCCTTTCTGAGCAGGATTTTGAGGGCGCAGCAATGTTCTATAAACGTGCAGCCGAAATGGGTCACGCAAGAGCGCAGTGCAGTTACGGAAAATGTCTGTATCTCGGCAGCGGTGTGGCGATAAATCATGCAGCGGCTTTCGCCTGGTTCACAAAGGCTGCAGAACAGAATCTGGATATCGCTCAGTATAATCTCGGAATAATGTACCTGAAGGGTACTTATGTTGAAAAGAATATCAATGAAGCACGCAAGTATTTCTCCCTCGCTGCCAAAAACGGTCACGAGGAAGCGGGAAAAGTCCTTGCAAAGCTCAAATAATACACGGAGGTAAACATCAATGTTGACAGCGGCAGTAATCCTTACAAAGTGCAGACAGTCCCACAGCCTTTTCGGTATCCGTACCGAGCAGCGTGAGGACGGTGCGTGGTATGCAACATGGGCGTTCAAGGTATCTGAGGGTACAGCAGCCCGTGAGAAGTTCGGCGACACAAAGATCAGCGGTAATATCTATGTTACCACTGAATATCCCACCTGCCCCTATTGCGGTGCAAAGGGATTCTTCCAGTGTGCTGATTGCGGCAAGACAAGCTGCTGGAACGGCGAAGCTGAGACCGTCTGTGAATGGTGCGGTAACTCTGCTGAGACCGAGGCGGACGAGACATTTGAATCCATCACCGGAGGCGGCTTCTGATGATAAAGATCGGAGATAAGATACCGCTGGAGCTGGGAGGTTTTGCGGAGGTAAAGGCCGTTCTCGGCTCGGGAGGACAGGGTACAGTCTATCGTGCGCTCTATCGAGACAAGGAATATGCTCTGAAGATGTACTTCGCAAATAAGCTGAAGCGCCCCGAGCTTTTCAAAGAGAATCTTACATCCCTTGCTGACGGCGGTATGGAGTGCGGCAGCTTTGTCATGCCGTTGCTGCTGACCGAAAACACAAAGGACGGTTTCGGATTCCTGATGGATCTCATTCCTGAGGGATATGCGCCGTTTTCGGATATTCTGAATGCAAGAGTGAGATTTTCTGGGCTTTATTCCATCGTGAATGCAGCCATACGAATAACAACGGCTTTCCGTGAGCTTCACAACAGCGGAAAGAGCTATCAGGATCTGAACGATGGCGGTTTCTTCATACGTCCGTCCGATGGCGATATCCGTATCTGTGACTGCGATAATATTGCTCCATACGGCGAGCATCTCGGTATCGCAGGTAAGCCGGGATATATGGCGCCTGAGATAGTCCGTGGCGAAAAAGCTCCCGATAAGCTGACTGACCGCTATTCGCTGGCGGTGTTGCTGTTCCGTCTGCTGCTGAGAGGAGATCCCCTCGAGGGCGGCAGAGTGCTGAAGAGCGTGTGCCTTACTGAGGAGGCGGAGCGCCGTCACTATGGCTTTGAGCCGATATTCGTTTATGACCCCGATGACAGCTCGAACCGTCCCGTCAGAGGCGTACATAACAACATAATCAAATTCTGGCGCATCATGCCCGAATATATCAGAGAAGCGTTCACCCATTCCTTTACCGTGGGACTTCATCAGCCTGAAAAGCGCCTAATCGAAAAGCAATGGCTGGATCTGCTGATAAGGCTTCGCAGCGATATCTGCGCCTGCTCTTGCGGCGCTCAGAGCTTTATCGAAGCTTTTGAAAAGGATGATGACGGCAAGCTGATATGCCCCTGCGGAACACATTTTGCTCCGCCGTTGCAGCTTTCCGATGGTAGGAGCCGTGTGTTGCTCTCCGATGGTACAAAGCTGTTCGGTGATGATCTCGCCATAACAGCCGAAGTAGTGCGTAACAAGCTCAATCCCTCTCTGTGGGGATTGAAAAACCACACGGCAGATGAATGGATATGCATTCTCCCCAACGGACAGGAAAAGCCTGTGCCTGCAGGCTCTGCGGCGCCGATCTTTGTAGGAACAAAGATCGTAATGAACGGAGTTTCCTGCGAGATAACCGAAATGACTGAATAAATCTGAAGCCACACTTCATGCTCGAAGTGTGGCTTTGTTCATATATCTTTGTACATATAGCCGCAGGTGAAAGGAAAGAAATCGAATTTCTGCGTTCCTGTATGTATAAATCCGTGTTCTTCATACCATTTCCTAAGACGTTTGTTTTCCTCCACAATGCCGATGTTGATCTTGTTGCAGCCAAACCGCCTTGCCGTTTCAGATGCATGAAGGAGCAGCTTTTCTCCTATTCGGTTGTGCCGATGAGAGGGCTGCACACATAAATTGTTCAGCTCGCATTCTCTGTTTTTCTGCATAAGTAGGGAGTAGTAGCCGATAATTCTGTTGCAATCATAGCAGGCGAACATCAACCTGTTTTCGTTATGGAGCTGCCATTCAAGACGTTCTGCTGTTGTGGCAAATGCCGTGAAACGAGGGGCGTTTTCTGCAGTAAATCCAAACTCGTCAGCAACAGTCATAAAGCTGCTTTTAATCAGCTCTACGCATTCGGGGATGTCAGATGGTTTTATCTCAAGTATCATATTGATTTCTCCTTAAAGCAAAAATCCTCCCTTTTTCAGGGAGGATTTGATCATTTTGGGTATTATCAGATGCCTGCAGAGTAGTTGGGAGCTTCCTTTGTGATATAGATATCGTGGGGGTGGGACTCCTTAAGACCTGCGCCTGTGATGCGTACAAACTCAGCACGCTCCTGCAGCTCGGAGATGGTGGGACAACCACAGTAACCCATACCGCTGCGGATACCGCCAACGAGCTGGAAGATGGTGTCTGCCACTGCTCCCTTGTAGGGTACACGACCCTCTACGCCCTCGGGAACGAGCTTCTTGTTCTTGTCCTGGAAGTATCTGTCTGCAGAGCCCTTCTTCATTGCTGCAAGAGAGCCCATGCCTCTGTAAACCTTGAACTGTCTGCCCTGATAGATTTCGATATCGCCGGGTGCTTCCTCGCAGCCTGCCAGCAGGGAGCCGAGCATAACTACATTTGCACCTGCAGCAAGAGCCTTTACGATATCGCCGGAGTACTTGATACCGCCGTCAGCGATGATCGGAATGCCATACTTTGCAGCTGCGCAAGCACAGTCGTAAACTGCTGTGATCTGGGGAACGCCGATACCTGCAACAACTCGCGTGGTGCAGATGGAGCCGGGGCCGATACCAACCTTAACAGCGTCAGCGCCTGCCTTGATAAGATCCTCTGTAGCAGCGCCTGTAGCAACGTTACCTGCGATGATGGTAGCGTTGGGGAATGCGTTCTTGATGCTGTCAAGAGCCTTGATGATGTTTGCGGAATGACCGTGAGCGGAGTCCAAAACCAGCACGTCAGCCTGAGCCTCCAGCAGAGCCTTTGCTCTGTCCAGAACATCGGGAGTGATACCGATAGCAGCGCCACAGAGGAGTCTGCCGCCTGCATCACGGGCTGTGTTAGGATACTGAACGCTCTTTTCGATATCCTTGATGGTGATAAGACCCTTGAGATTGCCGTTATCATCAACGATGGGGAGCTTTTCGATCTTGTGTTTTCTGAGGATATACTGAGCCTGCTCGAGAGTTGTGCCAACGGGAGCGGTAACGAGATTTTCCTTTGTCATTACCTCGCCGACCTTCTGACCGGGATTCTCAATGAAACGGAGGTCACGGTTTGTGAAGATACCAACCAGCTTTGTGCCTTCAACGATCGGCACACCGGAGATCTTGTACTTGCCCATCAGAGCGTCTGCGTCAGCTACTGTGTCATCGGGAGAGAGGAAGAAAGGATTTGTGATAACGCCATTCTCGGAACGCTTTACCTTGTCTACTTCTTCTACCTGCATTTCGATAGGCATATTCTTATGGATGATACCGATACCGCCTTCGCGAGCGATTGCGATAGCCATTCTGGATTCTGTAACGGTATCCATCGCGGATGTCATGATAGGAGTATTCAGTACGATATTCTTAGTGAGATTCGTTTTAAGTTCGATCATGTTGGGAGTGACGTCGCTCTTTGCGGGGATCAGCAGAACGTCATCGAAGGTAAGTCCTTCCTTAACGAATTTTTCATTGTAGTTGCAGTTCAGCATATTTGTTCTCCTCACTTCCTCTGCTTTCGCAGTTTATCAGTCAGCATTTTCCATCCCGTGCCGTATTAGACAAAAAAGCCGCAAATACTTACGCATCTGATGGCTTTCCGAATATACTGAGCGGGTGCTGCTTCTATAAATTTTGATTATATCAATTATAACACTTAGTCTGCTTTTTTTCAAGAACATTTTCTGCAAATTCCCGCATAAAAATAACCAAATATATTTGTGAAAATGACAGTTATTTCAGAACTTTTCACGCTTATGTGTTTTTTTGTGAAAAAATTCGCTTCAGCTATTGACTTGAAAAGATATTTATTATAGAATAATAATATATGGGTGAATAATGGGCAGTTATGTCTGTCAGCCTTTAAAAAATCTGACGAAAAGGATATAAAAATATATGACTATCAAGACTTCCGCTTCTCTGCTTGCATGCAATCTCGCTCAGCTGGCTCTTGAGATAAGCCGCTGCAAGAAATCAGCTGTTGACTGGGTTCATTTCGATGTTATGGACGGCGTTTTTGTAGATCAGATCACTTATGGCAGCCCTGTGCTGAAAGCAGTCCGTGGCTCTACCGATATGTTCCTCGACGCGCATCTCATGGTGGAAGACCCTACCGATCAGATCGCGCTGTTTGCTGATGCAGGTGCAGATCTCATCACTATCCATGTAGAGAGCTTCTGCAATATCAGCGAGGTGCTGAAGGATATCAGAAATCGTGGCAAGAAGGCGGCTTTGGCGCTCAAGCCTGCAACTCCTATTGAGGCAGTATATCCCTATCTGCACCTGTGCGATATGGTGCTGGTGATGACTGTAGAACCGGGCTATGGCGGACAGGCGTTCATTCCCGAAACTGTACGGAAGATCGCTGAACTGCGCAAGACTGTCAACGGTCTCGGCATGAACGAGCTTGATATCCAGGTGGACGGCGGCATCAATGAAAATACCGCAGCTGCTGTCAAGAAGGCAGGCGCAAATGTTCTTGTTGCGGGAACTGCACTGTTCAAGTCTGACAACATGAAGGAGACCAACGATATTCTCAAGAGTGAGATCTGATCTGGCTCAGCAGCTCGTAAAATGTCTGAAGATCGCAGTTGTGTGCGATCTCTGCCATGTGTTCCGTAGTCTGGCTGGTAAACAGCCATGCTATCTTGCTGAGTTCTCAGTGTTTTGCATATGTGCGGTGCAAGATTCAATCTATCATCGAAAGGATCAATTCAGATGACATCACTTATTGCACGGGATCCGTGCAAGGTTTATTTTGAAAGATTTATATTCATGGCGGCGCTGCTGATTCCTGCGTTCTTTCTCGGGGGGCTGCGTCCTGTTGTAGTGAGCGTATTCTGCCTTATCGTCTGCGTCATTGCAGATCTGATATGCTGCAAGGTTCGCAAAATAGATTTCGATCCTAAGGATCACAGTGTGCATTTCTGGGGGCTCTCTTTGTCTCTCATCATGCCCGCCAGCATTCCGTATATCCATGTGGCGCTGGGCGCAGTGATCTGTGTGGTCATAGGCAAGCATTTCTTTGGCGGCAAGGAGAATGTGGTGTTCTCGCCCGCTGCGATTGCTGCTGCCTTTCTGATTATATGCTATCCTGCGGAAATGCTATATTTCCCGAAGGCGGGCGAGGTAGTTCCTGTATTTGACGATCACATCATAACCTTTGTGCGTGATATGGATAATACCATGAAGCTCGGTAATGTGCCTTCCCAGTCGATACTGGATATACTTATGGGCAATGTTCCCGGCGCAATCGGTTCTGTCAGCATATTGGTAATAATCGTGTGCGGGATCTGCATGATGATCCGCCGAAATACAAGTATATGTGCGCTTGTTTCCTGTCTTGTTACAGTCAGCACGCTTGCATTCTTTTTCCCGAGAATAGACGTAAGCCCTGCAAGATCCATATTCTATGAGCTGTCCAGTGGATACCTGATGTTTGGCATGGTGTTTATGGCGGCAGAACCATATATTCTTCCTCAGCGCCGTGCGGCACGAGTGATATATGGAGTAGTGTTGGGATATACCACGATGATGTTCCGCTTTTTCGGACAGACTGAAGGCTGCTTTATATTTGCACTGCTCATCACTAATGCCCTGTCCTGCGGCTTTGATACGATCATTGACAATCTTACTTACTGGAAAAAGACATATATCAGCTCCTATGAGGAGAGCAAAAATGCGGCTCAGCATGGCAATATTAAGCTCACCGACACTCAGGAGATACAGCTTCCAGCAAAATATCGCTATAATACCCCGCCTATTGACGGTAAGGTAAAGAGACACAGAAGGAGCAAAAAGCATAAGGGGGATAAGTCGGAATGAGTGAGAAAAAGACCTACCCCATTTGCTTTGACGGACTCTTCCGTCAGAATATCGTTCTTACCAGCGGACTTGTTACCGCGCCTATCATAGTTGCCGCAACCACAGCGGAAAGAGCTGCAATACTTTCTCTCAGCTTTTTTATGATATCGTATTTTACCATTATCCTGTGCCGCTTGGTGCCGAGGACGCTTTCCTATACAGTGCGCATTATAATATATGCGTTGGTGGCGTCGCTGGTGTTTATTCCTACGGCATTGATCACCAATATGCTGTTTCCTGATACTGCGCCTTCGGTGATGCTGTATATGCAGATCTTAGTGGTAAACTCCATGATCCTTGCAAAAACAGAAAGCCGTTTTTATCTTATTCCATTCACCTCCATGGCAATCGATTCTCTTGTATATATCGCAGGTTATGCCATTGCGGCGTTTGCAGTGGGCATGGTGAGAGAGCTGCTGACTTACGGAACATTGTTCGGCAGTCACATTTGCAATGCGCTTATTCCTGCTGCGAAGTCGCCGTTTTTCGGCTTTTTCCTGCTGGGACTTTATGCGGCCGCCTGCCGTCATTATTACAACAGGCGCCGAAGCAAAGAAGCTGATTCAACTGAAGTCGTGCGGAAAGGAGCGGAGAGCTGATGGAGATCATTACTGCTATCATTTCTGCATCGATGGTATCTATCTTCGTTCAGAATGCCATCTTTGAGCGCGCTTTCGGAGCAAATGTTGCTATTTATGCATCCCGAAAGGAATCACACGTTATCGGCTTCACTCTTGGAATAATCTTGATGACCACAGCGGCAAGTGTGGTTACATATTTCCTGGATGGTCTGATCCTGCCGCTGAAATACGGCTGGCTATTCATGCCGTTCATATATGTGGCGGTTATCAGCATATTGTATCTTATCGCACTGTTTGGTATGTGGGGACTATTCCCTAAAATGTATGCAAGGGCGAGAAAATATGCGCACCTCGCCGGCTTTAATTGTACCGTTATCGGTGCGCTGTTCCTCAATTCAAATTACGGAAGCGATATCTGGTCTTATATCGGATATGGCATGGGTACGGGAATTGGCTTTTTCCTTGCCTGCCTGCTTCTGAATATCGCGCACGAAAAGCTTGATTCCGACAAGATACCAAAAGCTTTCCGTGGATACCCTATAATGCTTGTTTATATCGGTGTTATCTCGCTTGCGTTCTATGCGTTGGTGGGATATACCGTAGATTTCTGACCAAAATAAATGTAGAATATGTGTTTGTGCATTCCGCACCTGATCGGATAGTGAGATCCGACAGAAAGGGGAAATAATGAAAAGCAAAAACATTAAAATAAAGCATCGCAAATACAGCCTCTATACCCGAAAGAAGAGCAAGGGCAGGCAAGCGCTTGCTGTTATTCTGACTATAGTTATTGCTGCAGCGCTGTGTGTGGTGGGATTTGGTCTTGGCAGACCGCTGATGGAGTATTTCAATGGTGGCAAGACACCGAGCGACTCAAGCTCCGGCTGGACGCCGCCTGTTGAGGACACTGCAGAGACGGTGATTCCTGAGACTGAAACGGCTGCATCAACGGCAGAATCTGTTGAAAGTTCCGAGGTCCAGGAGACGACTACAGAAGTGGTATATACCATCCCTGCGGGAGCTCTCAGAAGCGCCGAGACATTGAAGACTGCAGCGGCTAAGGCTAAGGCGGATGGCTATACCACAGTCATAGTAACTATGAAGAACAGCGTAGGCAACTATCTTTATGTTACAGAGAGAAGCCTTTTCCGATACGGTGATATAATTTCGGGAACGCTCAGTGCAAAGGAGATATGCGATATCATCACTGCTGAAGGACTTGTTCCATGTGCAAGGATCAGCACATTGAAGGATAAGCTTTCAGGCAACTATATCGAGGGTATCAAATATTATAACTATGACGGTTCAGGCTGGCTGGATGCAGCATATGCGAACGGCGGCAAAGCTTGGCTGGATCCTTTCTCAGAAAAGACATCTGAATATGTTGCGTCTGTGGTTACAGAATTGGCAACGGCAGGCTTTAAAAATATCATTCTTGCAGATACCATGTACCCTGTGTTCCGCAATGTTGATCTTAATACCTATCTTGCAAATCAGCCGCATCTTGAGGATAGCGCTGCGAGACTGGACGCATTGTGGGATGTGGTGAATGCCTGCGATGAGGCGGCACAGAGCGGTGGAGCAAAGATCACGCTGGAGCTTACTGCTGAAGATCTTGACGCCGCTGAAAGAACTGCTACGACAGGAGAGATCGCAGCAGATAAATCACGCCTGAAGGAAGTGGAGCTGCTTATTGATTACACGCCTGTAAGCGGCAGCGAATATGCGAGTGCAAAATCCTTTGCAGGTAAGCTCAGTTCGGCATATAGCGGACAGAGCTACAGTGTGCTTGTTTCGAAGAATGCACTTTCTGAGAATGCATATCAGCAGCTGCTGAAGGCGTTTGGAGAATCGGGTGTTAGGGTGTTTTCTGAATAATTTATGAAAATACCGTTTGTAGGCTTGATTTATCCGCACAAAAAGGATATAATTAATATATTATATAACAAAAAATCGGAGGACAACTATGAACTTTACTGAACTTTTGACACTTGCAGCTACAGACGGCGCTATGCAGGCAGGCAGCCTGCTGGGAATGCTGATTCCTCTCGGAATCATGGTGGTTTTCTTCTACTTCTTTCTTATTCGTCCCGAGAAGAAGCGCAACCAGGAAATGCAGAATATGCTGAACAACATTCAGGTTGCTGATGAGGTAGTCACAAATGGTGGCATTATCGGCCGCGTGGTTTCTGTTAAGGAGGATACCGTGCTGATCGAGACAGGCAGCGACAGAACAAAGATCCGCATCATGAAGCAGGCAATCGCTAAGAACAACACTGTTCATGAGGCTATGCAGGAAGAAGCTGCTGCGGCTGCCGCAAAGAAAAAGAAGAACAAGGATAAGCCTACAGAGATCAAGTAATACACATGTTCCCCCTGTTGAATAGCAGGGGGAATATTTTTATATTATTTACAGCAAGTTGCACAAAATCAAAAGCGAAGAATACAACAAATTGTTAGAAATTAATAAAACCCACTAGACATCGCCGCTCATAAGTGATATACTTAATAAGTACAATATATTATGTTAAAGGGGAACCATAAATGGAGCTTAAAAAACTTATCTCTGATGGTGGCAAGGTACAAGTCTATGAGCAGGATGGCTTTGCTGTAAAGGTGTTCAAGGATATACACGAGCCTAAGAGCGTGGTGCTGTATGAGGCTCTCACACATACCCGAGTGGAGGAGACGGGATACTCTCGTATTCCTCCGCTGGAAGAGGTCAAAAAGATCGATGGCAGATGGGCGGTTGTGTATAAGTTCATCAAGGGCAAGAATCTTGCAGAACTTATGCGTGAGAACCCCGAAAAGGCTGATGAATATCTTTCAATGATGGTGGATCTGCAGATAGAGATCAATGCATGCCGTTCAGCAAAGATCAGCAAGCTGAAGGATTATCTGAAGCGTTCCATTGAAGGTCTGGATATGATAGACGACGTGAAGAAGTATGAGCTTCTCACACGTTTGGAATCCATGCCGAAGCATGTGAAGCTTTGCCATGGCGAATTTACTCCTGAAAACATCATCGTTAATGACGACGGCGTTTTTGTTGTTGACTGGCTTAAAGCGAAGCAGGGCAATGCGTCTGCTGATATTGCAAAGACATATCTCAGTTTCTGCCTCTCTCACCGCACTGAATATGCGGAGAAGTATCTGAAGCTTTACTGCAGCAAGACAGGTAC
The DNA here is from genome assembly GCA_045612645.1 of Oscillospiraceae bacterium. Taxonomy (GTDB): domain Bacteria; phylum Bacillota; class Clostridia; order Oscillospirales; family Ruminococcaceae; genus CAG-115. The sequence goes on along the minus strand of JAZKZL010000058.1, from coordinate 114 downwards.
AGCGGTGAAATATGTTCAGGACTGGCTGCCCATCGTTGCGGCTGCGCAGCTGAAGTTTAAGCGTCCCGAGGAAAGGGAGCTGTTGCTTACATGGATTGATATCGGGGATTACAG
>JAZKZL010000057.1:0-6778 GCA_045612645.1 Oscillospiraceae bacterium | reverse complement strand
GCTTGGATTCCTGAGAAATATTGGCACAATGCAGCTGACGCCGGTGTGCGAACTGGATACAGGAGTTGTGCTGTCCTACCTGAATTATGCCGGGGTAGATTATCCGGTGATATCCAAATCCGGTGGATTTGGAAGACATGATCTGATAGCAAGATTAGCAGATAAAATAGAAAGGAGCTATACAATGAACAAGCCGATTATTGGAATCACGATGGGCGATCCTTACGGCAGCGGTGCAGACATATCTGTCAAGGCGCTTGCTGATCCGGAAATATACGATAGGTGCAGACCGCTGGTAGTCGGAGATGCCTGCTGTGTAGTCTGCCCGGCAGAATAAAGGCTGCCGAGGGTCTTTTCACCGGCTATGCCATCTACCTGCAGGCCCTTGTCCTGCTGATACTTTTTGACCGCCGCGGTGGTATCGGGGCCGTAGCTGCCGTCAACGCCTGCGGTGCCGATGTTATAACCGGCATCCACAAGCGCCTGCTGCAGTTTTTTGACCTCATCACCACGGCTGCCGCTGCTTAGCTGTGTGTAAGTAGCCATTTCAATTCTTTTCCCCTTTCTCTTTATAAGGAGATCATCTTGCTCTCAGCTTTATAATTCGTGAAGTTTATCGAATTATAGACCTCTGAGTTAATGACCGTACCTCTTGTATCGTAATAGTCGAGCGCAAAAGTCTCAAAGTTACTGTCCAGTACCGTAAACTTACAGATATCAGATTGCGCGTCAGAGAAGTAATACTCCAGACCGCCGTAGGTAACGCCACCATAGGTGAATGTACACGGACGGACCGCGGTTTCGCTGCCTGCAAATCCATGCATAGCCACCATAACGCCATAAGGCAGACTATACGCATCTGCCATATACACCATGACAGATGTCGGTGCGTTGAGAGCGTTGAATCTGGATGCCGTGAATATGCCGTTCGTGAAGCTTCCGGTATGGCTGTTTACGGCAGAGGTATTACAAAGAGCAATTACCGAGCGCCGGTGGGAGTCCTGCTGTATGGGTAGCGGCACATGTCGCGGGAAACCGCTGTTATCGTGAATGCCGTTGCCGTTCATGTAGATATCCCACGCCATATCCAGACCGTTTTCGTGCTGAGAGTACATGCCGAGTCCAGCTCCATTGCCGCCGCGCCTGCCATGGAAGAACACTTCTGCTGTGGGGATATATGCCGTGTACACCACCGCGCCGCCGAGAGTATCTACCACAGATAGTTCAACCACATATGTGGAAGTAGTAAGCACCGCACCGTCTCCGATAATCTTGCCTGCACCGCTCGTCAGAGCTGTATAGCTGCCATAGCTGCCTGCGCTGGGTTTGTACCTTGCTCTGAGCGTTACGGTATTCGCGCCGCTGAGAGGGCTATATACCGCTGTAGCCTTAACGTAGATATATGTACCCTCGTCATTCTCTGTGCCGCCGCTGGTGCATCTGAAACAAGAGATATCAGCTATCGTTGGGCTGGTATATTCCTGAACTGTAAAGCTCAGGGACTCGCTCTGTGTACGGTCTCTGGTGTCTGTCACATAGCAGGTAATCGAGAACGCGCCGCTTCTCTGCAGGGTAGGCGTGATATAAGGAGATGCAATATCTTTGCCGTCATACACCACACGATACGATTTAATACCGGCACCATAGCTGTTCGCTGTGCTGATATAACCGGAGTTGAACGCTACCTGCGCTTTACTGTAGCTCTGGACATATCCACTCATGCCTGCTGCCGGTGTTCCTGCGTTATACGCCGCTACAGATGCCCAGCCGGGAGAGAGCGTCAGCCCCACAGAAGAGGGAACATGCAGCGTAATCTGTGCCGAAGACGTTCCTATCATTGTGCCGCCGGAATAGGTATCACAAGTGATCGTGCCCCATCCGGAGCCGTCGTTTGGAATCTGACTACATAATTCCATCGGCGGTGTCCATGAGACAGCGGTAGACGTTGTGTTTCTGGCAATCTCGCCGTGTAGCTCACCGAAGTGATAATTCAGCGTATGCGTGAAGCTGGAACTCTCACGGCTGATGTTGATGGTTACAGGAGAACCTATCGTACCAGCAGATACAGATACCTTCGATACTCTCGGAATGGTCGTGAGGTTCACATGGAGCGTACCGGAAGGTGTCACATACTGACCCCAAGAGGAGTTAACGCCCCATTTCCACTTGATCGGAACATTCTGCGCAGAGCCGTCGTTGTTATGCTTTACGGTTACGCTGACGTTCTCCACAAGCCACATGGTACCGCCGCCGTTCACGTTCTTCTTGAACGAGGTAAGCGCCTCAGCGCCACCACCAAAAGCGCCGATACCGAGATAGGACCCGCCGAAGTCGGACCAGTTTATGCCGTATGCAGCGCCCGGTGTGTAGACATACATACCAAGCGTGAGCTGGGTGGTGTTGTTTGTTATGCTCTGAGCGCCCTGCACGACGTATACATAGAGGTCTATGGTCCATGATGCGGAGCCGTAGTTCGCGTTTTTAGAGAGCACCTTGTATGCGGTGCCGCCTGTCATAGCCATTTACTGCACCTCCCCAATCCACTGGACCTTTAGTCCGTTCGTCGTTGTAACCATCCATTCGCCACCAAGAATCATAGAGCCGGTGATCTCCACATCGCCGATATACAGCTTTCTGTTGGAGACATAAGCCACTTCCTGACCGTTGATGCGGAAGGAAACCTTACTTGCCGTATAGAAAGCGCAGCTCTGAGATTCATCGAGGCGCTCGTATTCTTCCCCATCTATGGTTACTGTTGTAGACTTCAAGCCCTGACCGATAGCGATACCGAGGATAGGCACGTTGTTCTCGTCGTAGTCTATGAAGCCCTGTCGGATATATCCTTCCGTGGATACCTGATACCGGGAAAAGCCCGCAGCCTGTTCCTGCAGCGTTTCTATGGAAGCGTCATAGCCATAGCTCTGCACAATGCCGTTTGCTGTGGCTTCAATGGTGCTGGAGATATTCTCCTGAAACACGCCCCATTCATCGGAAACAGCGGTGTACTGGCTGCTAAGCTCTGTGCTGATGCTGTCCATCTCAGACCGGACGATCTTTGCTGTGTTGGTAATGAGCGCCCGGAGCTCGTTGTAGCTCTTCGAGAGATCGATGCCGTTATTCTCTGTGACGCTGGCAGAGGCCTGCTGTGCCTGTACCAGCTCAGAAGCGGAAGAATAGTTATCTCTGTTGAGATTGTTAAGCGCTATATTCAGGTTCTCAGACAGCCTGAACAGGTAACTGTACACCTGCATAAGCTGCTGCTCCTGCGTACCTTTAAGGGCGGCAGGGGTCTCAATCTTGATGCCCGACATTATCCATCACTCCCCACTTCGAGAATTTTGGCAAAGGAATAGATGCGGATATCTCCGGTGCCCTCTATCCTGAACTGGAAGTGATCGCAGCGGCGAGGTCTGACCGGCAGCATAAAGGTCTTCATGCCGGTGCCAATCATGTGTCCTGCGTGATGCCAAATGCCGTCACTGTCATACTGGATGTACATATCTGCTTCAGAGCCTACCGGAAGTCTCATGCGCAGATTAAAGCGGCTGATGTACTTCTGCTCCACCGTGGTATACCCCATGATACCGGTGGTGGCACTCCATTCCACATCGCCTTCCAAAATGCCGTTGCTGTCCGTACACATAAGAGCATTGGTGTCCACATTGATGTAGTACAGATGCCCGTTGCACCGCGCAAACTCCATAGCATGGGTCTCGTCTTCATGGTGCCAGAAGCCCTTCTGCGTATCGTATGCGAAGAGATGCCACTTTTCGAGGCTGTCCTTCATGGATACATAGTATTTGTCACCAATGGAGCCTGCCACCGCTGCGAAATACCGCTCTGTGCCGAGCTGGGGACTCACCGATACAGGCAAACTGCCGTCATATGCACAGATATCCGTAACACTCTTGAAGTAAAGCGTCTCATTTACTACCACAAGGCTCTTGTCGCTGCCCTTCTGAACGCCTCTGCAGGCTGTGTCTGCGATCTGATGCGCACCGGCAGAGCTGATATAGACCTTATGCAGGCAGTTCTCTTTGAAGAAGATGGGATAACCGAGGTGTGTAACAGCACCGGTCCACTCTCCGTCCGTACCTACGGAAGCTCTCCAGCTATCTGTGGAGAGGTGGAGGTACTGTTCCCAGTTCTTGAAGTCACCCAGAGCGCAGCAGTAGATCTCGTTGACCGTCTGACCGTCTACAAGGCCGTATTTGCAACCCCACAAGCGGTTCTCCGCTTCCGTGATGAAGTCAAGGTCCGGCATTTTGCGAGATACTGTGACGGTTCCGGTGGTCTGTGTGTACGCCTGATCGATAAGACCTACGACCACGATGTAGTCATCGCCCTTGTCATAGATGATCTTGGTACCGTTAATTGCCTCAATCTGCTTTTTATTTGCCTCATCTTCTGCTGTACAGCCGGATATCTTTACACCGTCGAACTTTGTAAAGCTCTTACCAATGCCAGCATAAGATATCTTGGTATACACCGTAGCCACCTGCACCCACATGCCGGTGTTGCTGCTGTACTGCTTGAGAGAATGATTGGAAGAGGATGTATCGATCCACAGAGCGCCGTTATCCGGGTTCTCCGGTTCTGCGGTGCCGATGGAAGGTGTATCATACTCTGTGCCGTCCACCTTGCTCAGGGTGTACAGGACCTCAGAATCCTTCGCTGTGCTGAAAGAGGCATCGATGCTTCCGCAATCCGTGTAATTCGCGGTGTTGATGTACAGCTTATCCGGGTAGATAACGATGTAGGCACCCATGCTGATGAGCTGCTTCGGGTGCATCTCCTTGTCAGCAGAGATATAGAAGCCTGCAGCGTTGAGGTATGTGGTCAGGTCCTCATCCGCATAGAAGAGACTCGTGCCGTCAATGTATGCCAGCTTAGACTTTGCCAGCAGAGCTTTCGGTGCGTTCAGGTTTGAAACTGTGCCGCGCTTTCCTCTGTTGGCAAACAAGGGATAGTAAGAGGACGTGAGGTTCTTCATGTCATAGAACTCGCCGTCTCCGATTTTAAGATTGTGGTTATATCCCTGAAAAACGTCCGTTACCTGCTGTGTGGAATAGGTCTCGGTCAATGTGGGAAAGTACGGCATAATCTCAACTCCCTCAGAAAAGAAATCTCTGCCCGGTCGGGATGGGCAGGTGTGTGCGGTTATACCACGCCTGAAATGCATGGAACGCATTATTATACAGGGTGATACTCTGGTTGTACTTTGCGGTTTCGCCGTTCTCCTTGTCGATCTGAGCCTGCAGGAAGTAGTTGTAGATATCCTCGTCATAAGGATACGGCACAAGAAGCTCCTGCTCAGGATCAGAGCCGTCATAGCCGTCAAAGCTCTCTATGGGGCTGTCAGCATGAGTGAGGAATACTTCTTTGAATATCTGCCCGTCCAGCTTAGACAGCCAGCCGGTCTTGATATCCGTGGAATACTGGTTCGGCTTGAGCTTATCCACAAGGTAAATAGCATCGGAAATGTTCATGTGAATTTCCTCCTATCTGAAAATAGGGGGCGTAAAAGCCCCCTACGATTACTTGGATGCTGCGGCGGTCATCTCAGCCACATGCTCATCCAGTGTTTCTTCAGCTTTGCGGGATCTCTCGATCTCATCTGCGATGTACTTCGGAACTACGCTCTTCTTGCCCTTCGGGAGCAGGAAGCTCTTGCCGTTTACACCTACGAACAGGTTGGGCTCGTCGTTTGCATAGCCCTTCGGGATGAAGACCTCTACTCTTTCTTCTACTGCGGGTACTGCCGGAGTTTCCTGTACCGGAGCGGTATTCTCAGTTACAGGTGTGGTGTCTGCCTGTACCGGAGCTGTTTCTACTGCCGGTGCTGTTTCTTTCTTTGTGGTTGCCATGGATTATTACCTCCTGAAAATGAATAAGGGGCGGGGCTTGCGCCTCGCCCCCCTTTTAGCTTATGGGTTTATCAGTTTGCTTCGTCGATAGCGCTGTAGCTGGAGCAGCTCATGATACGGAGCAGACGCTCAGGATAGAGGATAGTCGCGCCATTGGTCGAAAATTTGTAGCCGATTGTAGACCACTGGTTGAGGGGTCCACCGATCTGAGACTTGTCCTTAACGATCATTTCGAGAGCGCCGCCAGCCGGGTCGATGATACCGAAAGCGTCCTTACCAAACATGTAAGAAGCGTAGGTAACTGTGCCAGCCTTGTTCTTGTAGGTGCCATCAAGGATCGGAGCAAAGGTGTTCTCGATGAAGCGGCAGCCGTGCAGCTCGCCGATTTCGCCGTTGAAGATCTCAGAAGTAGCAGCGTACTTGTGAGCCTCGATCCATGCGTCAGACTTACGCAGGTCATATGCTACAGACGGATGAACGACCATGTAATACTTACCGTTGATGGTAGGTACACGGTTCTTCTTCATCAGAGTAACGCCCTTGGAGACCATATCCGGTGTCAGCAGGGACATAACGGTAGCGGAAGCTTCCATTTCGCCCGGTGCGGTCGGAGTGTTAGCAACATCGCCTGTAGCGAGAGTGATGTTGTCGCAGTACAGGACGTTGGTGTTAACGAGCAGGCCGTCACGAATGAGAACTTCCTGAGTCTCGGCAGCAGAAGCGCCCATTTCCTCAGTAGCACCCATGATGACCGGGTCGTATGCTCTCATTTCGAGAACGTCGGAAATGGCAGCATAGGTACCGTACTGGTTGATGGAGCCGGTCTTAGAGCTCATACCGAACTTCTGACCTGTCGGGATAACACCTTCCTGAAGCTGGGTAGCTCTATCAAAGGTGTTCCACTTTCTCCA
>JAZKZL010000056.1:0-8949 GCA_045612645.1 Oscillospiraceae bacterium | reverse complement strand
GGTATGGGCGGCGCATTAGATGCTGTCGGCGCAGACCCCATCGGCGAGGAAGCGATCCTCAAAGCGCAGCAGATTCTGAACCGCTACCGTGCCGGCCGCGCAAGACTTGATCAGCGCATCGTAGCATGTGAGCAGTGGTGGAAGCTGCGACATTGGGAGTACCTCGACGAGTTCGGCAACGCCAAGGATCCCAGACCGACCTCTGCATGGCTTTTCAACTGCATCATGTCAAAACATGCGGACGGCATCGAAGCTTATCCTGAGCCGAATATACGCCCCCGTGAACCGGGCGACAAAGACGAGGCAAAGAAACTGTCTGCCATTGTCCCTGTGGTACTGGAGCAGAACGATTATGAGGAGACATACTCCTCTGTCCTGTGGCAGAAGCTCAAGCAGGGGACCGGCATTACAGGCGTATTCTGGGACAGGGACAAACTGAACGGACTCGGAGACGTTGCTCTGCGCAAAATCGATGCGCTGAACATCTTCTGGGAACCTGGTATAACGGACATTCAGAAGAGTCGTCACGTTTTCACTACCGAGCTTGTCGATATTGATCTGCTGCGGGAAATGTATCCCGACAAGCTTGATGATCGCGCACTTACCGGCAAAACCTTTACCCCCGCGAAATACATCTACGACGATCACGTCGATACGACCGACAAGGCTATCGTAGTCGATTGGTATTACCACAAGCGGCAGGGCGGCAGAAACGTACTCCACTACGTCAAGTACGTTGATAGCTATGTTCTGTATGCGACCGAAAACGATCCTGAATGGCGTGAGCGCGGCCTGTACGATCACGGGCTGTTCCCCTTCGTATTTGATCCTCTGTTCCCTATCGAGGGTTCTCCCTGTGGTTATGGTTACATCGACGTAGCCAAGGACGCGCAGGCAACCATCGACAGAATGAATCAGGCACTGGAGAAAAACACCATCATGTCTGCAACTCCGCGCTGGTTCATAAACAACGCAGGCGCGGTCAATGAGCAGGAGTTCGGCGACTGGACAAGACCTTTTGTTCACGTAACGAACGCCCAGCTCGGCGAGGATTCGCTCAGGCAGATCAAGGTCGATCCGATGAGTGCCATCTATGCAAACATGCTCCAGAGCAAGATCGAGGAGTTGAAGCAGACTACCGGCAACCGTGACGCAGCAAACGGCGGTTCTCAGAGCGGAGTCACTGCCGCGAGTGCCATAGCTGCCATGCAGGAACAGGCAGGCAAGACCAGCCGTGCATCCTCCCGCGCAAGCTACCGAGCATACGCGCGTATGGTAAACATGGTCATTGAGCTGATACGCCAGTTCTACGACCTGCCCCGTCAGTATCGCATTACAGGCAATTCCGGCGAGGAACAGTTCGTTCAGTTTGACAACAGCGGACTCAAGCCCCAGCAGCAGGGCATGATCGCCGGTGTGGACATGGGCTACAGACTGCCTGTGTTTGATATCGATGTCTCGGCGCAGAAGATGACCGCGTACACGAAGATCTCCAACAACGAGATGGCACTGCAGATGTTCCGGCTTGGCATCCTGCATCCGGAGAATGCAGATCAGGCACTCACGCTGCTTGATATTATGGATTTTGAGCACAAGGATCTCATCGAGGAAAAAGTACGTGCCAACGGAACCATGTATCAGGAACTGGCTATGTATAAGCAGATCGCGCTTCAGCTTGCCATGCAGAGCGGCAGGGCTGATATCGCAGAGAGCCTCGCAGCCAACATGATGGATGGACAAGATCCTGCTGCCGCAATGAGCAGCGGTCAGATTGCCACCGAGCAAGTCGAGAGCGACTCTCTCGGCGAAATGAAGGGCAAGGAACATCCGTTCGTGCGCAAGGCCCGCGAAGAGAATCAGGCCAGCACACAGCCGGGAGGAATGAACGGTGCTTGAAATCACACTTAACCGTAACACATGGTCAGTAAAAGTCGAGGGCCATGCAGGATATGCAGAACAGGGACACGATATCGTGTGCGCCGGAGCAAGCATGCTGACAGCTACGCTTGCACGATGTCTGGGCGGCGTTACGGGGCAGCATTACGTCGATGATGGCATTGTGACTGAGATATCCTGTGCGCCCACTCTCGCGGAAGCAGAGCGCGTGGCAGCGGTATTTGATGTGATCGACACGGGGTACCAGCTGCTTGCCAATTCATACCCGGTACACGTTAGATATACCCGCAGATACTAAGGGATTCCACCGCTTTCGGAATTTGCTATATCATGCATACAGGGTCGTGACCTACCACAGAGGAGGAAACTCAATGGTTGACAATTATAAGCTGCATCTCAATCTCCAGCTGTTCGCCGAGGGTGGCGAAGGCGGCGATGGTGGTGCTGCTGATTCGGGCGCAAATGATGGACAGGGGGTCGCCGCTCCTGTCAACAGACGGGCGAGGCGCGAAAATCCGCTGGCGGGACTGAAGTTCGGTCGCCAGCCGGAGGATGCACCCACCACTCAGGTCGCCGCTGAGACTACCGAGGAAACCACTCCCGCAAGGCGCACGTTTGAGGAACTCATTGCAGGTGAGTACAAGGATGACTACGACAAGGCCGTACAGAACATCGTCCGCAAGCGCATCCGTGAGGAAAAAGCTGCTCAGGCCAAGCTTGACAAGCAGCTGCCCATCCTCCAGATCATGGCAGAACGATACGGGATCGATAGCACCGACCCCGCTGGAATCGACATTGAAGCACTCACCAAAGCACTTGAGGAAGATCGCGCACTCTACGAAGATGAAGCCTATCGCGAAGGTGTACCCGTAGAGGTGCTGATGAGGAGCAAGAGACTTGACCGTCAGCAGGCAGCGATCAACGCCGAAAAACGCGCAGCGGCAGAGCAGCAGCAGATGCAGCAGGAATACCTGACCCTGTCTAATCAGGCTGTAGCTTTGAAGAGTCAGTTCCCCGATTTTGATCTCGATGCAGAACTGAATAACGCAGCTTTCGGCAGGCTGGTACTCCAGCCCCCGCGCGGCGTAGGCATGAGTCTTGAGTCTGCCTATTATGCTATTCACCACGCCGAGATCATGTCTGCTCAGCAGCAGCAGCGCATGGCGTTTGCGCATCAGGCTGTGCAGGCCGCGAATCAGATGACCGCAAATGCAATCGCGTCCGGTTCTCGCAGACCCGCTGAGAATGGCGCATCCAGTGCGGCTCCTTCCATGATTCGCTCTGACCCCCGCACTCTCACCAAGGCCGAACGCGCCGAACTGAGACGCAGGGTCAATGCAGGTGAAAAAATCGTTTGGTAAAACACAAAGGAGCTTGATAACATGGAACTCATCTATAACAACTTCGTAAACCTCCAGCGTTACGCTGAGGGCGGCACCAACGTCATTGGTACCCAGAACAACGTTAACGCATATACCGGCGTACAGACCGCTCAGGGCCCTCAGAACACCATGTCCCCCACCATGAAGGTGTACTACAACACTGAGCTGCTGGAAAACGCCCGCAATGAACATCACTATGCACAGTTTGGCCGCAAGCAGGAACTGCCCCGCAATAACGGCAAGACTATTGAATGGCGCAAGTTCAACACTCTGCCCAACGCTGAAAGGCTCACTGAAGGTGTAATCCCCACCGGCAAGAACTTTGGTATGACCACTCTGACCTCCGGTCTGAAGCAGTACGGTATGTACCTGTCTGTAACTGATCAGCTGGAACTGCATGCCGTCGACAACATCATCCTCGGCGCAACCGAGGAGCTGGGTGCTTCTGCCGGTGATACTCAGGACGTCGCCATCCGCAATGTCCTGATGGAAGGCACCAACGTCATGTACGCTGCCACCCTTGGCGCAGACGGCAAGCCCACCGGCGAGACCCCCGTAGGTCGCTGGCAGCTGACCAAGGCAAACAAGCTGACTCCCGACACCGTCAACCGCGTTGTCACTCAGCTGACCAAGATGAAGGCCCCCAAGATCAACGGCAAGTACGTTGCCATCATCCATCCCTCCGTTGCATACGATCTGCGTAACTCCGAGTACTGGATCGAGGCACACAAGTATGCCAAGCCCGAAGAGATGTACAACGGCGAGATCGGCGAACTGCACGGCGTACGCTTCATCGTCACTCCTTCCGCAACCGTGTGGGCCGGCGCTGCTCTGCAGGACAACGGTACTCAGGAGCACACCCTGACTGCCGACTACACCGAGAACGGCATGGGCATTGCCGAGTGGGGCGATGCGACCGCTTTCCGCGCAATACTGGGCGAGACTCCCTCCAAGAACCTTGTAGGCCGCTATGTTCACGTCCATGATGCATCCGCAAACGGCATCGTCAACACCGTGAAGATCGTTGGCGTATCCACCAAGGATAAGGCTGTATGGTTTGATATTCCTCTGGGCATCACTCCCGCTTCCGGCGACAAGCTGCTGCCCGGTGAGGGCGGTGCTGTCGGCGAGGACGGCGCACCCACCGCAGTATACGGCTGTCTGTTCCTCGGTAAGGATGCTTACGGCATCATCGATCCCGACGGCGCAGCCATGGAAATGATCGTTCACGACAAGTCCGAAGCCGGTGGCCCCCTGAACCAGTTCTCCACCCTTGGCTACAAGTTCTCTTCCGGCACCAAGATCCTGTATGAGGATCGCATGGTGCGCGTAGAATGCTGCTCTGACTTCTCTGACACCGACGAAGACAACAGCAACCCCATCAAGCAGGCAGACCCTGTTCAGATGGCCTGACACCTAACTCTCTGGGGAGGCGGGGCTTCTCGTCTCCCCTTTTTTATCAAAGGAGGTACTGACAATGGCTGAAACTAAGACCAAGGCCGCTGCACCCAAGGTCGACCCTTGGAAGCAGCTGATTCCTGTATTCTGCGCCCGTGGCGGCGATAATGAGCCTAACTTCGTGTACGTTGTCGTTAACGGCAGAAGCTTCCAGATCCCCCGTGGTAAGCAGCAGTATGTTCCCCGTCCCGTGTATGAGGTGCTGTCTCGCAGTGAGCATGCGAAGAACATCACCATGATCTACGACAACGCTAACGCCGAAGTGCAGATGTGAGGTTGACGCATGGCAAGGATAGCCGACGTTATTGCGTCTGTAAATACGCTGCGCCCTAATCAGTACAGCGACGCTACAAAGACTCGCTGGCTGTCCGACTGCGATGGAATGATACATAGTGAGCTGGCGAGTGGCTACGTGCGGAGCGATGATATGCCCGAAACCTTTGCAGGTTATGATGAAGCCACCGACCCGCAGACTGAGTTGATAGTCAAGGCTCCCTATGATGTGCTGTACAGACATTACCTGATGTCTCAGATAGATTTCCACAACGGAGAGCTGCCCAAGTACGGCAACAGTTCCGCGCAGTTTAATGCTGCCCTGCTGGCATATAAGAACTGGTTTAACAGAACTCATATGCCTGTAGACAAAGCAGATCACTTCAAACTCTGAGGAGGGACAACAATGCTGCTGCCTACCCTTAATGAGGTTGCGCAGTCCCGTATAAATACCGAAATATTTTACGGACGTAATCACAACCTCAGAATAGGATATGGCGAGTGGTACGATACGCAGAACACCTGCGCATCGTACTACCCGCTTTTTTCTAACCGTAAAAAGCGCGGAATCGTATCAAGGCCTGCAGATCCGCAGGGACTGCTGGCGAAGGACGCGCTGATGTACATAGACGGCAGTTCCGTGATATACAACGGGCTGCCGGTAACGGGAATAAACCTTTCCACAGACGCGGACATGCTGCCGAAGCAGATGGTGAGCATGGGTGCGTATGCAGTCATATTCCCGGACAAAGTATACATAAATACCGCAGACCTTTCGGACTGCGGCAGTCTTGAAGCGAGGTTTACTGCGGTATCTACAGACGCAGTAACGGCGCAGATGTGCCGCGTTGATGGCTCCCAGTATGAGATAAAAGCCATCTCCGATACTGCACCTGACAGCCCCGCGAACGGCGATTACTGGATCGATACCAGCACGGACATACATGTACTGAAGCAGTACTCCGAGGCTCAGGCAATGTGGGCAGAGATAATCTCCACATATGTGCGCATCGGCTGTCCGGGCATTGGCATCAATTTCTCCGTGGGCGACGGTGTGACCGTATCCGGGCTTACGGGAACGGATCAGCTTACCGCGCTGAACACCGACAACGTGATCGAGGCAAAGGGCGATGACTATATAATCATCACCGGCATACTGGACACTGCCCATGAACAGAAGGGCGGTCTGAAGGTCACTCGCGAATGCCCGGACATGGACTATGTCACCGAATCGAACAACCGCATATGGGGCTGCAAATACGGACTTGTTGGCGGCAAGACCGTGAACGAGATATACGCATGCAAGCTGGGCGACTACAAGAACTGGCGATGCTATGCGGGTATCAGCACGGACAGCTATGCGGTATCGCTGGGCACTGACGGACGGTTCACCGGTGCTATAACACATCTCGGTTATCCGCTGTTCTTCAAGGAAAACTGCATCCACAAGATCTACGGCTCGATGCCTGCCGAATATGCCATGAACACCACCATGTGCAGAGGCGTACAGCTGGGATCGTGGCGCAGTCTGAACATAGTGAACGAAGTGCTCTACTATCACAGCCGTGACGGTGTGGTAGCATATGACGGCTCACTGCCTGCATCCGTAAGCGATGCATTCGGCAGCGAGAAATACAGAAATGCTGCTGCGGGAAGCATAGGCGGTCTGTATTATATCTCCATGCAGGACACCGCCGGCGCATGGCACATGTTCACCTACGACACCGAGAAGCGGATATGGCATCGCGAGGATGAGACCCATGCGCTGTGCTTTGCCAACGTACGCGGCGACCTGATGTACATAAATGCCGATACGAAGCAGCTGATCAGCGCGACTGGACTCAGCGGAGAAGCTGAAGGCGACATCGAATGGAGCGCGGAAAGCGGCGTGATGGGTTACGAATACCCCGACAGCAAGTATCTGTCCCGCTACAACATCCGCGTAAAGCTGGGCGCGGGAGCAACGCTGACGATGCATCTTGAGTACGATTCAGACGGCATATGGCGTGAAATGGGAACCTACACGGGCAGTGCGGTGCTGAGGACATTCACCATACCCGTAATACCTCGCCGGTGCGATCATCTCAGGATGAAGATAAGCGGCAGAGGAGACGTAAAGATATATTCAATCGCAAGATATCTGGAAGGAGGAAGTGACCATTGGCTGTGAATCTGAACCTGCCTTCCCGGCAGACGGGAACAGCTGAACAGCAGCTGAACGGACTGTACAGCTATCTGTATCAGCTGGTAGAAGCACTCAATGTAACGCTGAACAAGGATACTTCCTCCGCCAAAGTGCTTTACAAGGCAGGCGGAGGGGCTGTGGACAACGGCTCCTCCGCATTGCCCGAAAGTACCGTGCAGGAATACCAGCAGCTGAAGGCACTCATAATCAAGACTGCCACCGAGGTTACAAGCAACATCCGCAAGATAGTGACCGAGATATCGCAGGAATACGTAGCGCAGAGTGTTTTCGGCACGTACAGTGAGTTTCTGAACAACAAGATAACGCAGGGCGCGGACGGCTACCTGATGGAATGGGATGCCGAGAACAAGATAACCACATCCGTAGCAAGCTTCGGCGAATACGTGGCACAGAGCGACGTATACATGCGCATAGGCATCGTGAAATACAACGATGACGGCACAGTCGAAGCGGGCGTAGTAGTCGGCAAGAACTTCCAGAAAGTGACCGTAGACGGCAAAGAGTACATAATCAGTGAGGATGTATACGCGCTGTTCACGGCAGAAGAGATATCCTTCTGGCAGAGCGGTGTGTGTAAATCGCGGCTGTCACTGACCGGGCTGGTAGCCAATCAGGCATACATAAACGAGCTTACGGCAGCAAACATAACCGCCGAGAGCATCAATGCTGCGACGGCATATGTGGGCGAACTGGAAGCCGAAGGCATAACCGCCGAGAGCATCAATGCTGCGACGGCGTATGTAGGTAAACTGGAAGCCGAAAGCATTACTGCCGAAAAGCTGACCGCGAACATGCTTCAGATTGACAAGCTGATCGCATCGGTCATCGAAAGCGAAGGCGGCGATGCAAGCATCGCGCTGGATGAGGGTCTTGTATCGGCTATTGCAAAGAAGATAGACCTTACTGCCAACGAGAGCATACGTCTCATTGTGGGCGATCCCGTTCAGAAGGATGATTATCACGGTATCCGCGTACACGCAGGTCAGATAGCGCAGGACGAGTGCCTTGAGGATCAGGGCATCAGGGTGTACAGCGAGATAGAACCGGTGCAGGCCGGTATGGGTGATCCGCATCCCGCGGGAGGCGGAAAGAATCTGCTGCCGAATACTGCAACATCACAGACTATCAGCGGCATAACATTTACTGTCAATTCGGACGGCAGCATTACCGCAAATGGAACCGCTACCGAAATAATTTGGTATGACGTATGCCGCTACTTCGAAAATGCGCCTGACTTTAGTGGCTGCATATTATCTGGCTGTCCTAACGGTGGAAGCCTTAGCACATATTACCTGCGCTGGTCTAACCTTGTCGATGACAGCAGCACCGATGTAGGCGAATCAATACATATATCGAACAAATACAGCGGCAAAATGGCAGTCATGATCTATGTCAATACAGGCGTGACGCTCAATAATCATGTATTCAGACCGATGGTACGTCTTGCGACTGAAACTGACCCGACATACGCTCCATATTCCAACATCCGCCCCATCAGCGGACGGACGGGCGCGAAGCTGGTGAGATGCAGGAAGAATATGATACCATTCATGGTTGTTGGTAATACATACTCTGCTAACGGCATGACAGCGACCGTAACCGACGATGGAATAGTGGTAAATGGAACCCCGACAGCGGCGTGGACTTCGGTCGTGCACAGCGTTTTAGACCTTGCGCCGGGAACTTATACCATATCTGGTGAGTGGTCAGAAAGGCCCGTATACGCGCAGGTCA
>JAZKZL010000055.1:0-2014 GCA_045612645.1 Oscillospiraceae bacterium | reverse complement strand
CCTGCGCAAATGGCTGCGATACCTCCTCGGCTGTTTCAGATGTCTCATATATTTCGGCGCTCTCCGTAGTTGAGGCAAATAACCGATCCTCCTCCGCTGCAGAGAACTTGTCCACTTCAATGACCTCTGTCGTTTCCGTCGCCTCCATCGACTGCGTGATATCAAATCCTGCCGACATATACGCTGTACGCCTGGTGATATCCGCTGCTGCAAGAAAAGCCTCTCCTGCCGTTGCTCCCGAGAGCATAAGCGTGCATGGCAGCATAGCAGTTGCAGCCACAGCTGCAAATATATTCCGTATCTTCATTTTTGCAACCTCCGTTTTTCCGTCTTTGTAACATAAGTATTGACCGAAAAATGATTTTATGCATATAAATTTCCTGCTGCCGTATTTTTTGTATGATATCGGGCAGAATAAAACCGTGGAAGTGCATATTTCCGCATACAAACGCTTTGAAGCGACAAGGAGAATTGATATGAAGAGATTTTTAGCAATTGCTGCTGCAGCGGCACTTATGCTCAGCCTCACCGCTTGCGGAGGCACAAGGGACGACAACTCCGACGCAGGCAACTCTACCGTTACCTCGGGCGATAACAGCGGTGGCACAGCAGCCAACGGCTCTGCCGATGACAAGGACGGCGGTATGAACAACACAAACAGCGACAACGGCGGTAACACCGGTGGTAATGCAGGAGGCAACGGCGGCAGCAATGCAGGAGGCAACGCTGGCGGCAATGCAGGAGGCAACGGCGGTGGCAACGGTGACATTACCGATGGAAACACAGAAAGCAACGCTCCCAACGGCATCATTGACCCCTCCACAGGCGATGGCGCTATCATCGGTGGAGGCACTGAAGATCCCCGCCCCGCCAATCCGACCACAAACGACGGCACTGTTGACGCAAGAATGAGATCATAACTCAATATGCCCCGCCTTGCCAAATTACACAAGTGCGGGGTCTTTTTTCTGTACGGGGTACCGAATTTTGCTTTTCGGCACAAAGACTCTTGAAATTCTGTTACATATGTGTTATACTTAAAATAGAACAAAAAAACATAAATCTTTGCCGCTAATTTATGCAATATGACGGCAAAAGAGAGGACGACATGATATACACAGTGACATTCAATCCCGCTATCGACTATGTAGTCCGTGCGGATAAAATATTGATGGGCGGAGTCAACCGCACCTCGTCCGAGGACATCTTCTTCGGTGGAAAAGGAATAAACGTTTCACAGGTACTGGCGCAGCTTGATGTGAAATCCGTTGCACTGGGATTCACGGCAGGATTCACAGGCAAGGCGATCGAGGACGGACTTTCCGCCGCAGGCATCGAAACGGATTTCGTACATATCAAAGAGGGCTTTTCCCGAATCAACGTGAAACTGAAATCAGACGCTGAAACCGAAATAAACGGTCAGGGACCGAGGATAGATGACACGGCTCTGACGGAGCTTTTCGCAAAGCTCGACAAGCTGAAAGACAGCGATACTTTGGTGCTGGCGGGCAGCGTGCCTTTCTCCATGCCATCGGATATCTACGAGCAGATAATGGCAAGGCTTGACGGACGCGGTATTCGCTTTGTGGTGGACGCCGCAGGCTCTCTGCTGATGAATGTACTGAAATACAAACCATTCCTGATAAAGCCGAACCACATCGAACTCGGCGAAATATTTAATACTGCGATAACAAACAAGGCTGATGCGGCTTTGTACGCAGCAAAGCTGCGTGAGATGGGCGCAAGGAACGTGCTGGTCTCCATGGCTGGCGACGGCTCGGTGCTTGTGGATGAAAACAACGAGGTGCATACCTGCGGCGTATGTAAGGGTGTGGTGAAGAACTCAGTAGGCGCAGGTGATTCCATGGTGGCAGGCTTCATTGCAGGATGTGATGATGGTTACGACCACGCAATAAAACTCGGCACTGCCTGCGGAGGTGCTACGGCATTCTCTGACGGACTGGCGCAGAAAGCAGATATAGACAGGCTCATAAAGGAGCTTTAACAGCTTATC
>JAZKZL010000054.1:0-2953 GCA_045612645.1 Oscillospiraceae bacterium | reverse complement strand
TGGGCAATTCCCTGTACACAGGTAATGTCTGGGACTACGTCTGGAACTTCCAGTTCGGAGAGAACGATATATTCACGGGCAATGCACTCACCCACTGCAATACCATCAACATCACCAATCACCTTCAGGACGTCGACCACATAGAGAAATCCGAATGGACAACTGAACTGTCGGCAGGTAACATCACTATATTCCATGTTTCCAACGGTCTTAAGCTGATAGGAAATGTTTTCTGCAACGGTACTCCGCAATACACCACCTACTTCAATTTCGACGGAAGAACATCACTGTATAAGTACGGCGACAGGACAGTTACTTCCATATCCGATGCAAGGATAGCGGGTAATCTTGCCGGTACATCCGCAGGTGCGGCTGTAATTCCTCAGGTTCTGTGTTCAGATTCTCTGCTGAAGGAAAACTGCACAGGCAACAATATCGACCTCACTTCTATCGCAAAGACGCAGAAATACCTGCCCGACATGCAGGATTACCCCTATAACGGCGAAAACTACGCACAGTATGTAATTCCCGGCACACTGGTGTGGCTATGGGAAAAGGAGGCATCCTCCCTGCACTACTACGATACCGCTGACAAGCCCGTGAACACAACCCCGCTTCCACGCAAAACGCTGACTTTCGATCTCAATTACAAGCTCGGCGATCCCTCGGGCGACCTGAGAGAAGGTCTTACGATATACGATCTGGACTTTGCAAATGAGGACGCTCTCGTCATCACCGACAAGGATGGCAACCAGACCCGTGAAAACGGCGGAATAATCACGTCCTATGCAAGTCGAGTACCTTTCATTTCTCCGTTCAACGAGGAATTCAGACAGCCTGAGATACAGATGGCTGCTGCAGAAACAAGCCCTGATAGTGTGCCTGTATTGTTCTCGCAGACGGCATATCTCAACTCCGAAAAGATAAAGGAAAACAAAGCACTTTCACAGCTTAAGCCCGTGTATATGTTCGCAGACACCACAGTGACGGATACTGTAATGTTCTTTGAAGCAGATATGATGATACCGTATGGAAGCAACCCCGTCGGCGATTTCCCCGCGATCATCTATGCAGAGGATGACGCGGCATACTACGGCGTTATCCCCTGTCTTCAGAACACATACGCACTCCGCTGCAGAACATTCAGGATACTCAAAGAACATAACAATATCATCCACGGCACAAACAATAACAACGGCGGCGTACTCCCCTCAGAAAGAGGAGATATGTTCAAGGTTGCAAGTACGGACATTTCCGACATCGGTAATAATAAGGTGGGCAACAATGTAAGCGGAAACCTGTACTTCGACGGAACAGACACCGAAACGGACAATGATAGCTGTAGTACCATAATCTATGACGAGAACGACCTCAATACTCCTGTACTCGGCATGAAAATACAGATCGAATATGTTTATTCACAGAATATCGCAGACATACAGGCAGTATTTGATTTCAGCGGAATGATAGCCCCTGCCGATGACAACCTGCGCGTGACACAACGTAAGATCAGCCTCGGCACATATTCCATTGAGGACATGAACAGCATCGCAGGAATGATACTCTTCAATGACGCATGGATAGAGAGCATCACCTACGGTAACGACCCCGAATTCAACAGGAACGCCCAGAACGTATTCAATGCACCTGAGGATGTACCTGAGGCCTGCAACCATGTGTTCAATGAATACATCCGTGTAAAGCCTTCATGCACATCAGGCGGCTATGATTCCTATATCTGCAGCCGATGCAAGGAAGTACTCTCCTATGTAGAATACGGGATCACCCATACCTTCGATGCAGATAAATGGACACACAACACAACTCATCACTGGAATGTATGCAAACAGTGCGGCAGTGGGGTCAACGAAGCTGCCCACAGCTACACACAGGATATCATCGCTCCGACAGCAACCGAAAAGGGCTACACATTATTCACCTGCGGTTGCGGTTACACATACAAGGACAACTACAAGGATCCCACTGGCGGCGGTTCAGGCGGCTCAGGCGGTTCAGGAGGTTCAAGCGGTGGCAGCTCCGGCGGTTCTACCGGTGGCGGAGGCTCCACAGGCGGTTCTACTTCCAGCGGCTCTCCTTCCATTAACGGTGTGAACTACAACTGGTTCCAGATCGCTGCTATGATCGAAAAGCTCCCTGCTGACGGCAGACTTATCGTAGACCTCAACGGCTGCACTGACGTTCCTGCCATTGTTTCCGAGGCTCTGCAGAAGTCCGATGCCATCGTGGATTTCCGCGATACTCCGCTCATCTCCTGGCGTATCGACGGTGCGGATGTAAACAGTATCGGCGAAATGGACCTCGATATCATGTACCCCGCTCAGTTCAAGTCACCTCTCCCGAAGAAGGCTGAACTGAAGTTCAAGGTACCTTCCACTAATGCTCCCACTGCTTTCGTCTATCTGTTTGATAAAGAATACACAGGCAGAACAGCAACCATCTACGGCGAAAAGGATGGCACAGCGTTTGCTGTATGCACAGTCACCATCGCTGAGGACGGCTCGGCTGTACTTCCCCTCAGTGCCGCTGGCACTTACGCCCTCGTTCTGAATGACGGGCTGCGTGGCGATGCTGACGGCAGCGGTGCTGTAAACGCTATGGATGCCGCCGCTATACTCATGGATGTTGTGGGCATCGCTCCTGCAAAGAACAAGGCAGGCTGCGACTATACCGCTGACGGCTCAGTGAATGCTCTTGATGCTGCTGCGATACTTAACGATATCGTTAACGGCAAGATTTGATAACTGACACTCCCCCTACTTTGCTTGGGGGAGTGATTTTTGGTCACAGAGGTTTTCGGACACGTTTTACAAGCGAATTCTGACAGCATGATCACAACAAAGAACGACTCTGTTATGCGATTCTTCATCGCCACAACAGAGCCGTTCTCTGAGTTACATTTCTACAAATAATAGTTCTATTATTGTTTGATATA
>JAZKZL010000053.1:0-8813 GCA_045612645.1 Oscillospiraceae bacterium | reverse complement strand
AATACAACACAGATATATACTCATGTATCTAATGCTCAGATGCAGGATGCTATGCATAATAATCCTCTGAACAATGTATCATTTAACAAAAAGAAATGATTCAATTATAACACAATAAAACGGTATCACAACTAAATGTGTGATACCGTTTTCATTATGCCCTTCCCTTTTTGCAGCTTAGCATTTTATCTTGCTCTGGTAGCAATCGAGCAGTTCGCCGAAACGCTGGAAATGGATCACTTCGCGTTCGCGCAGGAATTTCATTACCTCATTTACATCAGGATCATCAGATAACCTTAGGATATTATCGTATGTGGCTCTTGCTTTTTGCTCTGCAGCGAGGTTTTCCATAAGATCAGCTATGGGATCGGCTTTTGCCTGTATATAAGCGGCCGTAAATGGCACACCCGAAGCGTTCGCAGGATAAACTGCATTGGAATGATCCACATAGTAGTCGCCTTTTCCGTATCTATCGAAACTCTTGGCACCCTCACCCTCTGTTAATTGTCCCACAACGCTACCAATGATCTCTAAATGAGCAAGTTCTTCAGTGCCTATGTCGGTGAGAAGTGCTTTTCCCATGTTGTCAGGCATTGTAAAACGTTGAGACAAATATCGCAGAGAAGCAGCAAGTTCACCGTCAGGACCGCCGTACATCAAAAGGTTATAAAATATTAATGTTTTGTTGACATAAAGCAAATCCGACCCCGCAGGAGATCCTACGAGGGCGGTAATTTTGTGACTTATAATCTCAAAATGATACGATTTTGAGAGATTTGATACGTTTTTCTGAGGAATACCCTCAATAACGCGCGGTTTTGATACGATTATGCATATTATGCTTCAACAACAAACGCCTTGTAGCCATCTGCCTCTGCCTTTTTCTTGTACAGCTCCGCATTCTGCTTATTGCTGAATGCGCCTATCTGCACACGGTAGAGCTTCTTGGTGACACCGAAATGGTCTGCAATTACCTTTGCCTCCGCCTGCGCCAGTTCCAGAAGGTTGCTATCGGACATCAGGAAAGAGAGGTCCTTTGTGTTCGTGTGAAAGCCATGCTCGATAAGAAAAGCTGCTGTACAGCCGTTTCTTGCTGCTCCACGAATAACGCCGAAGTAGTCCCAATCGGAACGTTCCTCACTGAACTCCTTAATGAGAGAGCCACGGAATTTGTGTCCCATCTTGGCTGCGATGACTTCTCCGAGCTTGTCCGCCAGTTCCTTGTTGTCCTCGTCGGTAAGGCTGTAGTAGACATAGGTTCCGTTGATTGAGATGTCGTATGTGCCATCCCTTCGCTTTCCTGGTGCGTTGCTATGAAGAGAGATAAAGAGATCACTGCCGTTCTGGGCTGCCAGCTTTCCCCTTGTCTCCAGCGGCATGGGATTGTCCTCAATATTGGGACGGGTCGTTTCTACCTCTATGCCATAGTCTTTGAGTGCTGCTGCGAGGTAGCCTGCCAACTTCCACATCTGTACTCCCTTTATGTTCCGCTTGTTGGTGGGCGATACGTTGGAGAGGTGGTTATGTCCTGGGTCGAGTGTTACCTTAGGCATCGTTCTGCTCCTCCTTTTCAGTTGTATTTGTTGTTACGGTGACAGTAGTGTTACCGTCGGCAAGCCCCTCACCGATGGCGTAAGCAACAACAGCCGCTCCTGCCATGATACAGCCGCTTACGGTTTCTGCTGTTTCGCTGTCACCGCCAAATGCAACGATAAGTCCGCTCACAAAAGCGGCTACAGCCAGCCAAAACTTGCGGCTTGTGAGCTTTCTGATCCAGTTGATTTTGTTGTTCATAGTATCCTCCTTATCCAAGACCCAAATGAGCCAGCGCGACACCGACTACTGCCGCTACAACAGCCAGTATCACCTTTTCTATAACGCTCTCCCAGCGCTTTGCTGGCTTTGATGTGAGGGTCTTTACGTCTGCCTTTATCTCTTTGATGTCGCCGTCCATGTTGTCCTGCCTCTGCGCCATCGACGAGAGGCTTGCAAGCATCTTTTCGTTGTCTGCAAGCTTCGTCTCTGCTTTGTCAAGGCGGTGACAGTTGGATTTAGACCGCTGCTCGATCTCGGTCAGCAGCTTGATGAGTTCTACATCTTCCATTGCATCCTCCTTTAGATGATGATTTAGTCATTTGCCTCCCAACCATAAACGTCGGGAGACCACACGTTGTTATCGCAGGTCGATGTGTACAGTGTGCCGTTGTAGCTTACGACATCCCCTGTGTTATAAGCATCGGTTGCACCGAGCGGCTGCACCCATTCGGGGCAGCCATCTTCGGTCACACCGATAGCCTTGTACAGGCTGACGGCGGTGTCGGGAGTCCATTCTGCCGCAGAGGTGTGATCCTGTAACACCTGATAGAGCTGAGGGTCGCCTACAGCGTTTTCGCCATAGGAAAACACGTCTTTCGCCTTATAGGCTTTGCCTACTTCGTACTTAGGGAATACCGTTGCAACTGCCATGATTTCATCCGCCTGCGTGTTTGCGTCGAGTGTGGCCAAGAATAACTGTAACGCCTTGCGGAGTTCTAATGCTTCTTTGATATTGTTATACATGAATTATACCTCCCCTAAAAGTGCTTCAAGGACTGCTCCCTGTCTTTCCTGCATCAGTTCCATATCCGACTTCTGTGCGAGCCTCATCGTAATCAGTTCTGTGCCGTCGGTCTGGGTGCTGTACCCAAGAGATACAGGAAGTGTCATGTTGATATGAACGTGTTCAGAAGTCTGTTCTGTACCTCCAACATCCTCAATGAACTTCGTTGTGATGCTTGATGTCATATCGGGGTTTGTGTAGATGCTCTTCAGCTCTGAGAGGGCGATATCCTCTGTGCTGAAATACATCTCCAGGAACTTCCTCCTCTGTCCCTGGTGGTCCATGGTGCCGCAGTATGCACTTTTGGCACACTGTACCACGGTACCGTCTGCGAATGTTACTGTTACTGCCATTGTGTTTTCCTCCTTATGCTTTCTCGAATTTTATTGTGAACTTAATTAACTGTGCTGATGTGCCTTGCCAGTTCTTAGCTACAATGAAGTAATCCCCCTTTGGCAAGATTATACTTGCTTGCAACTGTTTTACGGTGTTGTACGATGTCTGTCCCGTGGGTTGTCCGTAAATATATGCAATATTATCAAAAGCAGGGTTGTTTTCTCCCTCATACACCCCAGAGGAATAACCAACATACGCACCGTAACCGTAGCCATAGGTGTAATCGGTAAGGTTTACAGTGATTTTCGTTTTGCTTGTCAATTTGAAATTTGCTCTGGTTTCGCCATTTATAATGGCCGAATATGTGTCACCATCTAGCGACCACAAGCGGCTTGTATTTATAAATGTTACGTTAGGGTTAGCTTCGTAGTAATCCTCTAAGTTTGGAAAAGCCCATGCCGAAAATATCTCGTAACGGGTGCCTCCCTCGTTAGCCGTAATCGTGTCAAGCTCATATCTGGTACCGCCCTCGTTCACGGTTACAGTTTCCATCTCATACCGTGACCCGCCTTCGTTGCAGAACAGGAGTGGTCCGTCTGCAGCGGATGAGGGCGTTGCAGACACGATAGCAGAAGCCTCTCCCCAAGCACCGCTTACATAAGAATATACAGCATATCGGTAAGTAGTGCCATTGATTACGGCGGTATCTACATAGCTCGTGTCTGTGAGATCCTTGTAATTGACCCAGCCTGTGCCGTCATTCTTGCGGATGCGGTACTGCGTGGCTCCTGTCACCTTGTTCCAAGTGATAGTGACCTTGCCATTGCCGCCTGTTGCGGCGATATAATCAGTTGCAGCCATTATCTCACCGCCTTAAACGTGCTGTCCATACCATGAGTTTGGAGGACAGTTGGTGTCGTTCGCCTCGGCTGAACCGCTTGCAAGCTTGCGAGCCTGCGGAACAGCGGAGTCAGTAGCACCGTTGGGGTAGACAGGTCCGTTGAATGTCTTGGCGCCTGCGAATGTCTGGGCGGCGGTATTGACAAGGCCTGCTGCTGTAGCTGATGCAGGTGTGTCAAGTGCAAGCCTACCCTCTGCGGTTGGCAGGAATATGCTGAAGTTATCCTCAGATGCCTCGCTCGGCTTCAAGTCAACGAAGGCCGTTCCCTGCGTATACAGCCTGAGTCCGCCAATTACATTCTTGTCAGTTCCCTCGGGAACTCCTGTGCCGAGTGCAAGTATCACATGGCCTGTCTTGTCAACTGTGCCGTACAGCACAGATATTCTCAGGCCTGATGTGGTGTTGATTGCTTCAGGCGTAGCGGCGGAATTATTGCTGTCAACAAAAGCAGGATACAGAGTCGCTGTGGATTCCTGCGGCGTAACAGATACCGTATCAATGGTGGTCTGTACAGGGTGAACATGATCCTCTCTTGCCACCTTTTCGGATGTTCCTACAGCAGCCGTGCCTGCTGCTTTGGGCGCTGCGGTAGCGTAAGTGACGTGCGTGCCATGTGATTTCGGCGCTTTACCGTTGAGAACATTCTGTAATTCGTTTATATCGGATATCTCGTGAGAGTGTTCGTTGAGGCCGCTCTGCATCGCTTTGAGTGCATCTTCTGTTGACGCATGCTTATCGCTGTGCTTTTTGAGTTCGGCATCTATAATGTCGGCATTGTAATTGTGATCGCCGATGTCATAGTAGTCTGTAGGCTCGGGCTGCCTCAGCTTATAATTCGGAGTTTCTGTCATACTGTCACCTCATTCCGTAATTGATCGTGAGTAAAGAGTGCAAGCTGTTCATGCGTTTTATCCGCATGGGTAAAGTGCTGATTGTATTTAAGCGTGAGAGATATCGCCATGTTGGCGGGTACGATACGCTTCAGCATCGCAGCTACTTCTCCGTACTGATCCTTAGCCACCAAAGACAGGCGCACCGCCAGCGTATAGTCCTTCACACTCATCTCATAAGGGAGGCCGTTCGTTGTGGCGGTTATCCACCGACGCAGCCATGTGAGCGTATACGGCAGTTCCAGATTCCACTGGGATCTGATGCGTGCCTTGCGGGCTTCAAGAGTATCAGTTCCTTTGGGAAGGATCTTCAGCTCCTGCTCCCACATCTGTACGCCGTACTCGTCCGCATCATCAATAAACTGATTCGCCATGACCTGCTCCAGCGACTCCCATGCACGGGATATCTCAGGCTCATTGGCTGCGTTTATCGCTCTGAACTCAGCGACATCACGAAGCACGGGAGGGAGATAATCTATCAGCTGCCTATCCATTGACATCACCCCTTACAGGAATGCTGTCTGAGCCGATAGTGAGATTTTCGGCAGCACCGTTTATCAGCGTGTCGCTTATATCCACCACCATTGCCGAGCATTCCGAAAGAATGCGGCTCTCTATCTGCGAGATGCGCACGATGATGTTATCAGACGATGCCCAGCCCGCAGCAAGTTCGGAGAAATATCCGTCTATCACCTTAATGATATAAGGCTCTGCTGCCGCCCAGTCCCAGCCGTCTGCATAAGTGAGATGCAGCGTGATGCTGACAGGCTGCTCAGTGACGCCGCACACCTTGACAACATGACCGATAGGAGCAAGTCCCAGTCCCTCCCCTGCATTCTGCACAGGATCCACAGCTGTCTGCACATCTGCTATGAGAGTATCTGATGGTGCAATATTGCCCGACGCCATGATAACAAGCTTGACTGTGCCGCCCACTGTCAGCTTGCTGTCAGCAGCGGCAGTGTATACAGCTGTGAGCCAGTCGGATATCGGGCTTGCAAGCGTGCCTATTACGCCCTCATACCATGTGCTTACCTCATCATTCGGGATGAGCGCCGCAGGAGATATATCATCGTTCCATACGGGATGCACCTTGACTGCACTCACTCCCGGCATTGCCCTCACCTTTTCGATGTAATCCGCCTGATTGCCGCCGAATGCCTGACTCTGGAAACTATCCAGTACCCGCTGACGGAACACCTCGGTTTCCTCTTCATCGTCACCGGGGACGAGCAGCTCCACAAGCTCGGCAAGCGTCAGACCGTCCACATACTGAACAGGTACAAGGATGCCGCTGTAGCTGTTCGCCGCAGAGCCTGCGCTCTCGCACTGTACTCTGTGGCTGATGCGTGCAGCAGTGTCCGATTCGTGCGCCATGATCTCAGTAACGATGAAATTCATATCCTCGCAGGAGAAGCGGGTACCCGCCTCCACCTCGATATTGAACACCGCCCTGAACTCCGCCGCCGTGGCGGGATATGGGGACATATTGCGGTCGCTTGCCCTCTTGATGAGATATTCACGGGGGGCCGTCAGCAGATATGTGGCATTGAACACGAAATCAAGACCTATGTACAGCTGCGCAAGCTCCGCCATCGCAGGAGCCACGCCGTTCATCACCATGCTGCCCTCTCGCTTATCGAGCGAGCTGTCTACCCTGTCAAGAGCGCTGTCAAGCAGATTTTCGTAGGTGCGATCCTCATACAGACTCACGCTGCCACCTCCTTTGTTGTTTCGATATCGCCGTATATCGTGTGTACCGTAAAGGTCACAGTTACGGTGTTTTTGGTCGTTTCAAATTCCCATCCATCCACGCTGTTGATGCGGTCATCCTGAGTAAGAGCCTCGGTTATACGCCTCTTGACCTCACTCATAACATAATCCATAGGCTGACCTATGAGATCCACAAGCTCAACGCCGTAATCGTGGGAATATATCGGGTACCTGTACCGCTCCACGCTGAGGATCAGATACACCGCCTGAAGCATCGCATCCTCTTCATCAGTGAAACCCCGCACACGCCCTTTGTCTATATCCAGCTTATAGGTGCGGCTGGGCTGCTGCTCTATCTCCAGCGCTGTGAGCGCAAGACTTGCCGCTGAGGGCAGGAGTGATAATACCGCCATTACTTTGCCGCCTCCCATCTGTCAAGGATGATGTACCGCTGTCCGCCATCACAGCGGAGCAGCAGCACTTTCTCGCCTTTTTCAAGAGCGAGATGTATCGTATATCTCTTTTTGCCTTTGTATGCGTGAATGTGTCCGTTTGCCGTTTCGGTGACGTTGCCATCGTGGGAAGTGATGTCCACATCGAAATCACGCACAGCGCTTGTAAGGATAAGCTGCGCTGCGGAAAGGGTCATTTTCTGATCTATTTGTATCTGTAAGGGGTTTACAGAGACCACCTCGCCAAGCACCGCCGTCATAGGCTTCTGCGCTTTTACGGCGTCAATAGCAGCTCTCTTGACCGCCTTGATAAGCACATTCATATCAAGTGACAAAGTCATCACCTCTCAATCTCAGCTCCATCAGGTGCTGATTATCCTTGAAGCTATGCTTCACCTGCTCCACCAGCATATATCTCGACAGGCTGATATCGCCAAGCTCCATCAGCACAAGCAGCAAAGTACCCGCTTTTACACGGGTGTCTCCCAGCACATCCTTGATCTTCAGCGTGCGGGTCTTTGCGTTGTACAGCTTCAGCAGAGCGTCAGCCATCGCCTTTGCGTTGGCGGTGTCATCTATCTTCTCGAAATACTGCAGCACGCCCCATTTATTGATGTTGGCGCTGTCCTGAGAGATGTAGACCTGCCTTGTGCCTGCTTCACTGTTCTCATATACCAGCTTGATGCGGTTGTAGGTATTGTCGGAAATGCTGGTCTTATAGTCGAAATCTCCTGCGGTGTCAGGATCCACCACAAGGCCGAGATGCATATCCCCGACGTTTTTCAGCATCAGCTTGCCTGCATCGTCATAAAGCACATACATCTCGCCTGTCGCCTTCAGCGTTTCATCGAGAGCGTTCTGTATGATATCAAACAGGCTTGTATTGTCCTCAACACGGCTGCCTATCTTGTACTTTGTATCGGCAAGAGTGCCGATATTAAGCCCGTAGTCCTCCGCTATCATGCGGATAACTTCGGTTGCAGTCTTGTTCTGATACACATAAGTGTCCTTGTTGTTGAGATAATACAGCTGATTATACACCGTCACCTTGATCTTGTTCGGGTTATCGCCCGACCGAGACCTGTTGAACACAAAGCCGTAGAAGAACGACTTGCCGCCGACCGAGAAGCGGCAGGGATTACCCTCGTCAAATTCAAGTCCATCAGTCTTGATGCACTCGAAAGTGAGCTTTCCCGGCTGTCCCTTGCGTTCAAATTCCACTCCCACACCATCAGCAACAGGCGGACACAGTATCGTGTTCCCGTGCTGTATGATAAGCTCGTGACTCATTCGGGTATCTTATACACCTGACCTACCCAGATGTGATTGGGATTATCGGTGATATCCCTGTTCGCATTGTAGATCTTCGTGTATAAAGCTCCGTTTCCGTAGTATTTCTTAGCCATTCCCCAGAGAGTATCGCCGTAAACGACGGTATGGGTCTTGACTTTGGGGGCGTTATCCTTCTGCCGCTCGGTCTTGACAGATGCCCCCTTACCTGTGGATGTGTTGATCTTCACTGTTTTGGTACCGTAATCACGGTACTGCTTCAGTTTGACGTCAACGCTGATATCAAGGCCGTTGGAGGCATTCTCAGTGATGGTGTAATCCTCCACACTTACCTTGATGTTCGTATCAAACAGAAGCCGCCCATCGGGAGCGGCTCTTGTCATTATAAACTGCGTTGTCTGTTTCTTTGTGATAAGCTCCTCCAGCACCGCAAGATAATACCGCGGCGGCCGATGCGATGTCAGCATCGGGAATGTGAGAGGCAGCGTTATCTCTGTAAGCCCGGGAAGCTTCAGGAAGTTGATCTCGCCCTCGTTCAGAAGCGTCAGGGTCTTATTCTTGCCCTTGATCTTGACCGAAAGCTTGCCGGGAGTCTGCGGCATCCTTACGCCGCCTAAGTAGCAGTAATAGCT
>JAZKZL010000052.1:0-3321 GCA_045612645.1 Oscillospiraceae bacterium | reverse complement strand
CCCATGTGGCGCTTGATGGAGATAACTGTCTTGTCGGGGTTTGTTACAGCCTGGTTCTTTGCGAGCTGACCAACGAGACGCTCGCCATCCTTTGTGAATGCTACTACAGAGGGTGTTGTTCTGTTACCCTCGGGGTTAGTGATTACAACAGGCTCGCCGCCTTCGATAACGGATACGCAGGAATTTGTTGTACCTAAGTCAATACCAATGATCTTGCCCATGATTAGTGTCCTCCTTTAATTTAAGAAGCAGCTTTTGCTGCATTTGTTTACGAAATTTTAGTTCGCCACAGCTACGATCGCGAATCTGATAACTCTGTCGCCGATCTTGTAGCCCTTTGCGAATGTTGTAACGATAGTGCCGCTTTCCTTGTCGGAATCATCTACTCTCTGCACCGCCTGATGCATGGAGGGATCAAACATAGCACCGTCGCTGTCGATCTCCTCAACGCCCAGCTTTGTAAGGATCTCCATAAAGCTGTCGTCGATCATCTGAACGCCCTGCTTGTAAGCAGCGTCGGTACACTCCGCTTCAAGCGCTCTTGTCAGATTATCCATAACGGGCAGGAACTCCTTTACCACATCCGAAATGATTATCGGACGAAGCTCGGTCTTTTCCTTTGCCACACGCTTGCGGAAATTATCGTACTCTGCCATGGTACGCAGCAGCTGATCTTTCAGCGCAGCCATCTCCTCGGCGTGCTTTGCCTCGGTATCGATGACCTCAGGCTCAGCGGGAGTCTCTGTTTCGGCAGCTTCAGCAGCTTCCTCAGCAGGCTCTATGATCTCCTCAGTCATTTCCTCGTTATTCGTCGCCATTCTTCTCTACCTCTCTTTCTATCTGTGCGAGCTGACGTTCCTCCTCATCGGCTGAAAGCAGCTGCGTTACTTTATTGCTGAAATATTCTATATAGGGGATGACCTTGCGGTAATCCAGCCTCATAGGTCCTATAACGCCCAACGTACCCGCGGGCTTGCCATCCTTATAATAGCTTGCGCTTACAAAGGTGGAATTAGATATTGCAAAAGTTCCATGCTCAGCACCGAACTTTATATTGATGCCTGAAAATGCGTTATCCAGCAGGTTTGATATCTCGTTCTTCTGCTCAAGGAATCGCATAACGTCTACCATCGGGAATTCCTGACACGCCAGCAGATTACGTTCGCCCTTGACTTCTATGCTATTCTGCATCATCTCCCCCGACATCTCACAAACAGCCTTAAGAAGCGGAGAGAGAGTCATCATATAACTGCCCATCGCCTCAGCGAGAGTGGCTATATATTCATCCGTCATGTGGGAGAGGTTTACGCCCTGAAGGTGGGAATTGAGAAACCGTGTGAAGAAATCCATCTGCTCGTGCGTCAGATCGAACTCCATGCGACAGACCCTGTTCTTCACCTCACCGTTGGAGGTGATAAGCAGCAGCACATACATCCGCTTACCGGTAGGAATCACATCCACCTTAGTAATAACAGAAAACTGCGAAACGTGATTGGATGAGAATGTCGCACATTTTGTGATCTCTGCGAGAGCCTCGGATGCGTTCTTGATGATATCCTCATCGGTGACAGCTCCGTCAAATATGCGATCATCAAACTCTGCAAGGGCGTCCCTGCTGACAGGCTCGGGATCCATCAGATTATCAATATAGAAACGATAACCCTTAAAAGTGGGAACTCTTCCCGCCGACGTATGCGGATGGTCGAGATATCCCTCCTGCTCCAGTGCCGCCATAGTGTTGCGTATCGTTGCAGAGGATACGTTGATATCCGGTTTCTGTGCAAGCACCTTTGAACCGACAGGCTCGCCCGTAGTTATATACTCGTCAACTATAGCAGCGAGTATCTTCATTGCTCTAGCGTCCACAGCATACCTGCCTTTCACCGATCACCTTGCCATTACGTTTAGCACTCTCATCTTTCGAGTGTTAGCACTCTTTCTCTTTGAGTGCTAAATATAATTTATCATGTTTTCGCTAAATTGTCAAGGGGTTTTTGAAAAAAACTGCACAAATTTGCAGTTTTATTTATTAACAACTAATGACAAGTTTTAAAAAACACCTTTTATAAAGCATAAAATACCCGAGAAGCTGCTGCCTCTCGGGTAAATGCATTATTCAAATGTAACCGCCACATCTTTGAGATACTTAATTATTTCAAGATGCTGAGGGCAATGACCCTCGCACTGACCGCAAGCAATACAGTCAGACGCCTTGCCCAGACCCTTGCCGATTTCCTCATAAGAATCTTCGGCATTTCCCTGCTTTTCTGCGTTATAGAGGGCGAAATACTCGGGTATCGGGATATTCATAGGGCATCCCTCCACGCAGTAGCGGCAGGCGGTGCAAGGAATGGATACTGCGGAATTGATGATATCCGCAACCCTGAACACAAGCTTTCTTTCATCATCAGAAAGTGCCTTGAAATCCGCCATATAGCCTGTATTATCGGTAAGCTGATCCATATTGCTCATGCCGCTGAGAACACAGATAACGCCATCACAGCTTGCCGCAAAGCGCACTGCCCAGGATGCAGCAGACATCTGCGGCTCCTTTTCCTTCAGCAGCTTTGCCGCTTTCTCGGGAACATTCGCCAACGTGCCGCCCTTTACAGGCTCCATAACGATTATATCCTTGCCATGCTTTCTTGCCACCTCATAGCACTTACGGGACTGCACGTTGTTATCCTCCCAGTCGAGGTAATTGATCTGCAGCTGCACGAACTCCATCTCGGGATGCGCTGTGAGTATCTCATCCAGCAGTTCGGCATTATCATGATAAGAAAATCCGATGCGCTTTACAAGTCCATCACGCTTCTTCTGCATTACAAAATCAAATGCGCCGAGGCGTGTGGAGGTTGCGTAGTTCTCCTTATTAAGGCAGTGCAGCAGGTAATAATCGAAATAGCCTGCACCTGTTCTCTCCATCTGCTCGTTGAAGATGCGCTCCATATCCGACTCCTCTTTGAGGAACATTGTGGGGAGCTTCGTGGCAAGCAGAAAGCTGTCACGGGGATGGCGCTCCACAAGCACTTCCTTTGTAACGCATTCACTGCCGCCGTCATGATACATATATGCAGTATCGAAATATGTAAAGCCCTGCTCCATAAAGTGATCCACCATGCGGCAGATCTGCTCCTTATCAAAGCTCTTCTGATCGTTTCCGTCAAGCAACGGAAGTCTCATTAATCCAAATCCAAGTTTTTTCATTTGCTTTCCTTTCGTAATTCAACAAGCTTATTGCTGATGGCTTCATAAGCCTCTGCCGCATCATTCATATCTGATGTAAGCTGCTCCATCGGGCAAAGTCGGAGGCCAAGCGGT
>JAZKZL010000051.1:0-11506 GCA_045612645.1 Oscillospiraceae bacterium | reverse complement strand
TTTCTACAACGGCAAGAAAAACTGTCGCAGCGGCTGTGATGGTCTCGGTGATTGTATCGCAGTCTGTGACAACGACGCTATCTCCATCATAAATGGCGTTGCTGTGGTGAATCCCAGCAAGTGCGGAGCCTGCGGAAAGTGCGTTGAGGTATGTCCCAACAAGCTGATCGAGATAATTCCTGTGGATCAGAAGTACGGCGTTCGCTGCTCCAGTTTCGATAAGGGCAAGATTACCCGTGCGGTCTGCAAGAACGGCTGTATCGGCTGCAAGATATGCGAGAAGAAGTGTCCTAAGGCGGCTATCGTGGTGGAGAACAACCACGCAGTCATCGACGGAATGCTCTGCAATGGCTGCGGAGCTTGTCTGGCGGCGTGTCCGCAGAAGTGTATTGCACTGCTCCCTCAGTGTGAGATAGAATAATTATTTTCGGAGGAAAAAACAATGATAACAAAAGCAGAATTCGGATCATTCCGTGGCTATAAGTGCTGGCTGATGACTCTTACAAACAAGAACGGCATGACCGCGCGTATCACAAATTTCGGAGGTGCAGTGGTTGGCCTCGATGTTCCCGATAAGGATGGCAACATGGCTGACGTGGTACTCGGCTATGATACTCTTGAGGGATATGTTGAGGGTAACAGCTCCCACGGCGCACTGGTCGGACGTTATGCAAACCGTATCGGCGGCGCAAAGTTCTCCATCAATGGCAAGGAGTACAACATTGCTCCCAACGATAACAAGGTAAATCACCTGCACGGCGGTTTCTTCGGCTACAACAAGCGTGTGTGGACAGTTGATGCTCTGTGCGACGGCGATGAGCCCTCTGTAACTCTCGGCTACATCAGCCCCGATGGCGAGGAGAACTATCCCGGCACAGTAAAGATCGCTGTAAAGTACACGCTCACTGCAGACAACGGTCTTGAGATCGACTACACCGCAGTTTCTGACGAGGATACCGTTATCAATCTCACAAATCATGCATATTTCAATCTTAAGGGTGCAGGAAACGGCGATATCAAGGATCACATCGTGCAGATCAATTCCGAGAAGTACACACCCGTAAACGAGCTGCTCATCCCCACAGGAAAGCTGGCTTATGTTACAGGTACAGCGTTTGATTTCCGTGAGCCTAAGAGAGTAGGCGAGGATATGGACAATGGAAAGCTCCCCAACGGCTACGATCACAACTTTGTTCTCGGCGAGCCTAAGGTTATGCGTACAGCCGCAGAGGTGTATGAGCCTACGACAGGCAGAGTGATGACCGTCACCACCGACAAGCCTGCTATCCAGTTCTATATCGGTATCGGACTCGACGGCGAGGCAGGCAAGAATGGTGCAAGCTACAACAAGTATGCAGGTCTGTGCCTTGAGAGCCAGTATTCTCCCGATTCTCCCAATCAGCCCACATTCCCCGATTGCGTGCTGAAGGCAGGGGAGACATATCACTTCACAACTACTTATACTTTCTCTGCTAAATAAAAAATTGCTCCCCGAGGTCGTGCTTCGGGGAGCGTTGTAAAGGAGCAGGATAATGTTCAGAATAGAAGCCGACAATTTTGAGTGGATAAACGGCGAGCAGGAATGCCCCGATGATCTGTGCCTTCACGGACACGCTACCGCAGTTATCGGAGACGAGACCTTTGAATACGACTGCACCATAAGTGCAACCGCTCTTTATCTGCTGAAATCCATCGAGGAGGAGCATATCATGGGCAAGGATATACAGATGCTGCCCTGTTGCGGTCATTCCATGTGGTTGAAGAATGATGGCAGCGGAGATGTTTTTATTTCGGGCTGCCCCAACGGAATTGACTGGAGCATATTCCACGATGGAGACAACGTGCGGCTCGTGACGGAAAGCGGCAGGGAAACTCTCGTTCCGCTGAATGTCTACAGGGAAGAGGTGTTCCGTTTTACTGATAAAGTGGAGGCGTTTTATCTTTCTTGTCTGCCAAAAATGCCCGAAGAGTATGATAAAGAAGCCTATACCGCATTCTGGAACGAATGGCGGCGCAGAAGAAATGCATAATAAAAACCTCCGATTGAAGTCGGAGGTTTTACTATGTTATATCATATCAGATAAGCGAGAACACATCCTCAGGTATCGTGCAGCCATTGGGCAGAGCCACCATGCACACATAAAGCCCCTCACGCTGTGCCTGAGCGTTGGTCGCCCAGAGCGCCGCAGTTTCAGGATAGAAGGTGTCGTCTGCGCCCTTTTGGATGCGTGCATTGAAGATATCGTATGCAGCCTGTGCAGCTGCTTCGTCCTGTGCCTTTATCAGCATTACCTCGCAGGCAAAGCCTGTAACGGGAGCCACATAGAAAACCTTATCTTCAATAGCAAGTGCGCCAAGTCCCTCATACATCATTTCGATAAGCTCGGGATTTTCTTCGGGGAACATGAATATCTCCCCCTGCTTTTCCTCGGGCTGAGCGGCAATTATCGCCTGATACAGCGCTTCGAGATCGTATTCCTGTGCCGTGGGAGCTTCTGCTGTGGGAGCGGCTTCTGCGGTAGCTTCGGAAGTAGCTTCATTGGTAATTGTTTCAGCTGTTTCGGTTGTCAGTGATTCTGCTGTCTGTGTTGCTTGTGCTGTAGATTCGCTATCAGTGCTGCTTTCGCAGGCTGTGAGGCATGTTACAAGTGCAGCGGCAGTGAGCAATGCGGTTAACTTTTTCATAATAATCGGGTCTCCTTAATATGTATTCATTATGTATATGATGAATTATACCACCGCAGCGGCAAAAAGTCAACAAAAACTCCCCCTGATCTCTCAGGGGGAGCAGTTATGTAATCAGAAATTACTTAACAAAGGGATTCTCGCTGGGATACAGCATACCGGCAGGCTGGTTGAAGCCGATATCCTCTACGCCGAGGTATCTGAACAGATTGAACAGAGCCTTGCCGTGGTGACCGAATGCAACAGCACCGTGGTGAGGATAGTTCTTCTCGATCAGAACGTGACGGTAGAAACGTCCCATCTCGGGGATAGCGAATACGCCGATGCCGCCGAAGGACTTTGTAGCAACGGGGAGGATCTCACCCTGTGCAACGTAAGCACGGATCTGAGCGGCAGCGGTGGACTGCAGACGGAAGAATGTGATGTCGCCGGGAACGATGTCGCCCTCGAGAGTACCCATTGTAACTTCCTCAGGCAGGCTTCTTGCCATGATCATCTGGTTCTTCATTGTGCCCTTAACGAGCTTGGAGCTGCAGGTGTTACCGCAGTGGAAGCCCATGAATGTATCGGTGTGCTTGTAGTTGAACTTGCCCTTGATGGACTCCTCGTACATATCAGCAGGTACGGAGTTGTTGATATCCAGCAGAGTAACAGCATCCTGAGTGATGCAGGTGCCGATGAACTCGGACAGAGTACCGTAGATATCTACCTCGCAGGATACGGGAATGCCGCGGCCTGTCAGTCTGGAGTTTACATAGCAGGGAACAAAGCCGAACATTGTCTGGAATGCAGGCCAGCACTTGCTTGTGAGAGCAACGTACTTTCTGTAGCCCTTGTGAGCCTCTACCCAGTCAAGCAGAGTGATCTCATACTGAGCCAGCTTGGGCAGGATGTCAGGCATCTTGTTGCCGTCGCCAAGCTCCTTAGCCATATCAGCAGCAACCTCAGGGATTCTGGGATCGTTTGCGTGCTTCAGGAAGGACTCGTACAGATCCAGCTCGGAGTTCTCCTCGATCTCAACGCCGAGGTTGTAAAGCTGCTTGATAGGAGCGTTACAAGCGAGGAAGTTGAGGGGACGAGGACCGAAGCTAATTATCTTCAGCTGAGAGAGACCAACCATAGTTCTTGCAACAGGCAGGAACTCGTGGATCATATCTGCAACTTCAGCAGCTGTGCCAACAGGGTACTCGGGGATGTAAGCCTTGATGTTGCGCAGCTTCAGGTTGTAGGAAGCGTTCAGCATACCGCAGTAAGCGTCGCCTCTGCCCTGGATGAGGGAGGTGTTGGAGTCCTCCTCTGCAGCAGCAGCGAACATTACGGGGCCGTCGAAGTGCTTAGCGAGCAGAGTCTCGGAGATCTCGGGGCCGAAGTTGCCGAGGTAAACGCACAGAGCGTTGCAGCCTGCAGCCTTGATGTCCTCAAGAGCCTGAACCATGTGGATCTCGCTCTCAACGATGCAGATGGGGCATTCATAGATCTCAGCTGCGCCGTACTTTTCTGTGTAAGCCTTGATAAGAGCCTGTCTTCTGTTTACGGACAGGGACTCAGGGAAGCAGTCACGGGAAACCGCAACTACGCCCAGTTTAATTTCAGGAACGTTGTTCATTGGTGTGGATTCCTTTCGTTTTTAAATTAGGTGCAGGGTATCGGTAAAACGTTTTCACAAAAGTGTAAAGTAATACCCTAACACCACTTATATATAGAATATCACAAATCATCAATTTTGTCTAGTATTTTTTTATCGGAAATGTGTAAAATGATGAGATATCTGTCATTTGGGTGAAGATAGGCAGAAACACTGATCTTAGAAGCAAATAACCCTTGCAATTTCAGTGCAGATGTTGTATAATGATATATGTAATGTCGTGCTTTACAGCACTGAATTATCAGCGAAAGGACAAAAGAAATAATGAACATAGCAGTTATCGGTCTTGGCCTTATCGGAGGCTCTATTTGCAAGGCTTTGAAGGCCAATACCTTCCACCATATCATGGGTATCGACACCAACAAGGAGGCTGTGCGCAAGGCTCTGGAATGCGGCGCCATCGATGAGGAGATCGATGAGAGCCGCCTCGGAGAGGCAAACCTCACTGTTGTTGCGCTGTACCCCATACCCACAGTTGAGGTCATCAAAAAGAATGCGGATAAATTCCGCAAGGGCAGCATAGTTATCGATGTATGCGGTGTTAAAAGCTATATAGTGAACGCCTGCACTCCCGTTCTGGACGAGCATGGAGTCATTTTCATCGGTACTCACCCCATGGCGGGTACGGAGAACAGCGGTTTTGACTATGCGACATCCGATCTGTTTGCAAAGGCGAGCTACATCCTTACTCCCACAGAGAGCACACCGCAGATCGCTATCGATCTTGTTTCCACTCTCGGTGCCTGCATGGGCTTTGGACAGGTGGTTATTGCCACACCCGAGCAGCATGACGCAAATATTGCATACACCTCGCAGTTAGCGCACGTTGTTTCCAATGCGTATGTAAAGAGTCCTGCGCTGTTCAGGGCAGACGGATTTTCCGCAGGCAGCTTCCTCGATCTGACAAGGGTTGCAAAGCTGAATGAGGATATGTGGTCAAGCCTGTTCCTTTGCAATAAGGAGGCGCTGCTCATCGAAATAAATAACATCATATCAAGTCTCGGGGAATACCGTGACGCGATGATGAACGATGACATTGATACTCTGCGTGATATCCTCCGCATAGGACGTGAACGCAAGGAGAAGAGCATGGAATTTTACGGACAGGAGAAAAAATAATGTCAGCAAAGCAGAAACCGCATATCAGTTATATCGTTTCGTTGTGCGGCATTATGTGCGGACTGGCGCTGGTGATGATGTTTTTCCTGAGCATGATCCCTGCGTTTGAATATGTAAGTCCTGCCGTTTCGGGCGTGCTGCTGTGGGTGGTTTATGAGCGCCTCGGAGCGAAGTACGGTATCATAAGTTATATTGCGGTGAGCTTGCTGTGCCTTATGTTCACAGTGAACTATGAGGCAAATCTGATGTTCATCTTTCTGCTGGGATACTATCCTATGCTGAGAGATCTCATTATGAAATTGTCGTATGCCGTTCTGCGTTGGATCGTCAAACTGGCGGTGTATGCGTTGATGGCGTCTGCTTGCTACTGGCTGCTGATAAACCTGTTCAACATGAAACAGTTGCTGGAGGATATCGGGGAATTGGGGGAGTACGGCGCGCTGATACTTCTCGGCATGGGAGCGGTGGCATTCGTGCTTTACGATATATTCCTCGGACTTTATCGTCCGTTCTACGAGCAGATACTCAAGCCCAAAATACAGAAGAGAATGAAGTGACAGGTGATTATCGCTTTGCATATCGGACAAAATAGTAATAAATAAAAAGGAGTACAGATATGGCTGAAAGAATACCCCAGAGAGCGGATGTTCCCGCAGAGCATAAATGGATATTAGAGGACATCTACGCAACAGACGAGGCGTGGGAGCAGGATTTTGCAAAGGCGAAGTCCTTTCCTGAAAAGATAGCATCCTATAAGGGACAGCTTTGCGAGAGCGCCGATAAGCTGTATGAATATCTTGAGTTTGACAGCGAGATGGCTGTGTTGCTGGACAGCCTTGTTAATTATGCGCAGAGAAGAAACGATGAGGATACAAGAAAGTCCGAATATCAGGACATGGTGAGCCGTGTGGAGGTTGCCTATGTGGAGATCGCAGGCGCTGCGGCATTCGTTACCCCCGAGCTGCTCTCCATCACCGATGACGCTCTGGAGAGTTTCTACAAGGCTCAGCCAAAGCTGGAGCTTTACCGCAGGAGCCTTGACCGTGTACGCAGTCAGAGAGCGCATATCCTTTCAGAGGAAGAAGAAAAGATCATGGCGCTTGCAGGTGAGATGTCAGGCTCTCCCGATACGATATTCTCGATGTTCAACGACGCTGACCTGAAATTTCCCGACGCAGTAGACAGCGAGGGCAAGACTCATCAGGTTACTCACGGCAGCTTTATTCCGCTTATGCAGAGCAGCGACAGGGTGCTGAGAAAGTCTGCATTCGAATCGCTTTACCATGTTTATGAGAGCTATAAGAACACCACCGCTGCAATACTGGCATCCCAGACAAAGTGCCTGAATTTCCGTGCAAAGGCGAGAAAATATGAAAGCACTCTCCATGCAGCACTGGCAAACAACGAGGTGCCTGTAAAGGTATACGAGCAGCTTATCGAGTCTGTACACAAGAATCTTCCTTATATGCACCGCTATGTAAGACTGCGCAAGAAGCTGCTTGGCGTTGAGGAACTGCATGCTTACGATCTTTACTGCCCTATCGTTGCAGATGTGGATATCGAGATCCCCTTTGAGCAGGCAAAGCAGGAGGTATATGATTCTCTTGCTCCCATGGGTGAGGCTTACCGTGCTATCTACAAGGAAGGCTGTGAGAACGGCTGGATAGACGTATACGAGAATGAAGGCAAGCGCAGCGGAGCATATTCCGCAGGCGCAAGAGTGCATCCGTTCGTGCTGCTGAATCACAAGGATACTCTGAACTGCGAGTTCACACTGGCACATGAGATGGGTCACGCTATCCATTCCTATCTTTCCAACAAGAATCAGCCCGTTGTTTATGCGGATTATGTTATCTTTGTGGCAGAGGTTGCCTCTACCTGCAACGAGAGTCTGCTTATGCAGCATCTGTTAAAGACCACCACAGATAAAAAGCGCAGAGCTTATCTTATCAACTACTTCTTAGAGCAGTTCCGCACCACTCTTTACCGTCAGACCATGTTTGCGGAGTTCGAGCTGATGATCAACCGTAAAAACGAAAACGGAGAGAGCCTCACCGCCGATACTCTTTGCGAGATGTATCGTGAGCTTAACCTCAAATACTACGGCGAGGATATCGTTATTGACAGCGAGCTTGACATGGAATGGGCGCGCATCCCCCATTTCTACTATAATTACTATGTATATCAGTATGCAACAGGCTTCTCCGCTGCAATTGCGCTGTCTCAGCGTATACTGAACGAGGGCGAGCAGGCCGTGCAGGATTATATCGGCTTCCTGAGCGGAGGCTGCTCAAAGGATCCGATCTCTCTGCTGAAGGGCGCAGGTGTGGATATGACATCCGAAAAGCCCGTAAATGACGCTCTGGAGCTTTTCAACTCCCTGCTTGACGAGATGGAAGAGCTTATAGGTTGATATCATGCTGATAACTGCAACAAACGATCTGATGCAGAAGGTATCCTCCGCTATTGCGGAGGGTAAGCCGATGTTCGTGCTGGATGAGCAGCGGCGCTGTCTTATGAGCGGCTGCAGGGAAAGGTTGGAACACGGCGAGATACTGGATCATTATCTTGCTACAAGTAGACGGGTGGATGAGGATATTTATGAGGGACCTTTCCTGCGTATGGGGCGCTCATATTGTGTGCGATATATTCAGGTGCGTGATATCTATGTGGGAGAGATCCTCAGTGCAAACGAGTTATCTCTGCTGATGGATAACACTGATGGAGTAAGCGGACCACTGGCTCTTTACGGCTCAATGGAATATGATCTTTCGACTGTGTGGCGCTGCAAGCATG
The DNA here is from genome assembly GCA_045612645.1 of Oscillospiraceae bacterium. Lineage (GTDB taxonomy): Bacteria > Bacillota > Clostridia > Oscillospirales > Ruminococcaceae > CAG-115. The sequence continues at coordinate 3,261 of JAZKZL010000051.1, read as the reverse complement.
CGCTGGAGCAGAAACTGGGCAGAGTCAGCAATGAGGTGCGTGAGCTGCTCTATCAGATGGAACGCCCGCTTTACAGGATAAGCGCAAACACCAGAAATCTGTATGAATATTTCAGCATGATATGCAATGCTCCACAGAGAACTGCGGTTGATCTAGGTAGATTGTGCGAGAAGGTCGTCGGACGTTGTAACGAGTGCCTGCTGTCTGTCGGCAGGCATATTGATTGCCGTTTGCCCCGTGAGAGAAAGATCTATATCCGCACAGATATAAGGCACATAACGGCGGCGTTGGTGAACGCATTGCAGAATGCGCTGCTGTATTCTCCGAAAAGCTGTGTGCCTGTGCTGGAGATGAATTGCAGTGGCAGAACAGTGAGCATAAGAGTTGAGAATATCAACGCCAATTTCGGCAAGGAGCCTGAGCCTGATATCCGGCTGATGCGCAGCGGCTATGGTATTCCAATAATCAGGCGCTTTGTTTCGCATGTGCAAGGCGAACTGGATCTTAGTCTGGAGGACGCAGTGGCAGCAGTTACTATGCATATGCCGATACTTACCGAGGAGGAGATTTACGGATACGCGCTTGAAGCGGCATATATCGGTGCGGAATACGATGCAGGCGTTCCCGATTACATCTCGCTGCAGATGATACAGGTCACAGAGTTTTTCTCCGAAGCTCTGTAAAAGACAGAAAACATTCAGTGCGCTGTCACAGAATGTTCATAATTATATATTATATTTATATCAACAGTTCAAGATCAGCGGCGTTCTCGGAGCATTTTTCGGAACGCTGTTTTTACAGGAGTGATGAAATATGTATAAGATCCTTGTGGTAGATGATGAAGAGCATATTCGCGAGGTCATCAAGGAATATGCGGAGTTCGAGGGGCACGAGGTAAGCGAGGCTTGCGATGGAATGCAGGCGGTGGAGATGGTCAAGAGCAATGATTATGATATCATCATTATGGATGTGATGATGCCGAAGCTCGACGGCTATTCCGCATGCAAGGAGATACGCAAGATAAAGAACACCCCCGTTATGATGCTCTCTGCCCGCGGCGAAGAGTACGATAAGCTGTTTGGCTTTGAACTGGGTGTGGACGATTATGTGGTGAAACCGTTTTCTCCCAAAGAGGTGATGGCACGCATCAACGCCATCGTAAAGAGAAACAGTGCTGCCGCTCCCGAATCTGCCGCAGAAACCCTGAAGTTTGAGGGGCTGGAGATAAACTTCACCTCCCGTGATGTATATATTGACGGCACAAAGGCAAATCTTACTCCCAAGGAATATGACCTGCTGTTCTTCCTTGTGCGAAACAAGAATATCGCTCTCACCCGAAACCGCCTACTTGAAGAAGTGTGGGGATATGATTTCTTCGGCGATGACCGCACGATAGATACGCATATAAAGATGCTCAGAAACAATCTCGGTCCATATCGCAAGTTCATCGTAACTTTGCGTGGAATGGGCTACAAGTTTGAGGTCTGATATGAGCTTCTTCCGAAGTATCAAATTTCAGGTCTGGCTGAAATTCGAACTGGTCGCCGCTTCTATGCTGGCGCTTATATATACCTTTCTCGTCCTGCTTTTTCCTATGTTCTATCAGTGGATGAAGGTGTATGAGGTAAGCGATTCGCTGACAGCGATACAGACAGGCTGGTACAGCAGCGATGTGCAGGATGTTATTGAGGATGTGGCTCTGGATAATAAGCTCTATGTGGAGATACATCTGGCAGAGTCGATACTGCCGCCGTTTCGCTTCAATAAAATGGGTGGCGGTCTTTCCATAACCAACATATCAAAATCGGGATATATCGCGGAGATAAACGCATCTGACACGGGCATCATATATCGTGAGTTCGTGGATGAACAGGAGGACAACACCGTAATGATGGTAGGCTCCTATCTCGGCGAGAGGGAGCAGCCTCAGGCATATATATTTATCTGTTCGTATATTCAGCCGCTCGGCTCCACCATGGCAATACTGCACAGGCAGTTCTTGTATGCGGCAATTGCTGTCGGCACGATAACCACGCTGATATCGGTGCTGTTTGCGGTGAGGATATCAGCGCCTATCATCCGCATGAACAACGCTGCAAAGGAGCTTGCACAGGGCAGATACAGCAACCCTGTCACGGAATATGACTACGCGGAGATAAAGCAGCTTTCTCAGACGCTGACATCAGCCTCAAAGGAGATAGCCAAATCCGATGACCTGCGCCGTGAGCTTACTGCGAATATCTCCCATGATCTGCGCACGCCGCTTACAATGATAAAGGCGTATGTGGAGATGATAAGAGACCTTTCGGGCGATAACCCCGAAAAGCGTGAGCGCCATCTGAAGATAATCATAGATGAGACTGATCGCCTTACATCGTTGGTAAACGATATACTGGATCTTTCCAAGCTGGAGGCGGGCGTTGCGGAGATAGAAAAGCAGCAGTTTAACTTTGGCGAGCGCCTTAACGGCGTTGTGCAGAGGTTTGACATCCTGCGTGAGGATGGCATAGTTATAGAGCTTCATGCAGGTGCAAGCATCCTGATAGAGGCGGATCCTGTAAAGCTAGAGCAGGTGGTATATAATCTCATCAACAACGCAGTGACCTATGTGGGAGAGGATAATACGGTGATCGTTCGTCTGTACCGCACTCCCAAGCGTACGGTGCGCTTCGAGGTCACTGACCACGGCGATGGTATCCCGCCTGAGAATCTGCCGCTTATCTGGGACAGATATTATAAAGCAAGTGAGCGCGGAAAGACCCACAAGCGTGCAAAAATGGGCAGCGGCATAGGGCTATCCATCGTTAAAAATATACTGGAGACTCACGGATTTGAATACGGTGTTGACAGTGAGGTAGGCAAGGGAAGTACCTTTTGGTTTGAAGCGCCCGATCCGCAGGCGCAGCCTGAGCCACAGCCGCAGAAGCAGGGACTCTGGAGTGTGCGCATCAATAATGACAAGAAATAAAGAAATGCCATCCCATAAAAAGGATGGCATTTTCGCATCTGAACAGCTTAAAAATTCATTCCGTTCCAGCCCCAGTAAGGTGTGGTGGAATACTTCACATAGATCTTGTCGCCGGGTACACCGAGTATATCGCTGTACTGCTTGCATATTTCTGTGGTAAGCTGTCTGTAGGCGGAATCGCCTGCGTCACCGAGAAGGCTTACTTCAACATAAGCGATCTTTTCGGATTTCTGTCCCTGAAAATACAGGGAGCAGTTCTGCTCAAAACCCAGCATAAGCCACTGCTCGCTCTT